>JAAZDF010000092.1 GCA_012512905.1 Clostridium sp. | reverse complement strand
TGAAGTATATGAGTCGAAAATATTATTATATGGCTGCTTCTTATCTCTCTTAAAAGTCTTTTCACTTCAAGAGCAACCACAACATCAAGAGATGTAAGGGGTTCATCTAAAAGTATTATTTCTGGCCTTGATATTATAAACATTAGCATCTGAAGCTTATTTTTCATTCCATGAGAATATGTTTTTATAAGTCTGTGTCTATCTCTTTCATTAATTTTTATTATATCGAAATACTCTTCAATCTTTTTATTTTTATCTATCTTATCCTTATTGATATCCATGAAAAACTTGATAAACTCATAGCCGGTTAAAAACTCTGGAAGTATAGGATCAGAGTATACATAAGATATATCTGTAGATTCCACTTGCTTCATTTTTCCATCTTTATAAAGAAAAGCTTCACCACCATCTTCTTTCAGCTCTTCTGCAAGAATATTAAAAAGAGTAGTTTTACCTGCTCCATTTCTTCCAAGAAGAGCATAAATCTTTCCTGATTCAAATGTAAAATCTATATCTTTAAGAACTTCGTTGTTATCAAATGCTTTTTTAATTCCACTTAGTTTTAATTCCATAATTAGCCTCAATTCTTATCGTGTGTAGGTTCACTCTTTATCTACTATTTTAACTAGTAGCTTTTACGTTAATACGTTTAATTTTAACATCTTTTGGACTTGTCAAATGTCTAAAATGAAAAATTTAAGACTTTTTTATGAAAACAGCTGCATAAAAGATTAAAAAAAGCATTTCCTTTATTTATCTTTATCAAATTACTTTCTTTAGGCCATTATATTTCTTATCATAGGGTATAAAACAAGATATAAAATCACAATTTATCTTTTTAATATAATCTGTCTTTTTATTTCAAAGCTCCATCTAACTGTATATACCTAAATCGATAAAGCTCAGCTTAGTTAATAATTGATTGCAACAAAAAAATCCTTATAACAGAATTTTATATCTATTATCAGGATTCTTAAGATTATAATATTTCTATGGATCTAAAAAGCAAGGTATTTTAATTCTAATGGAACTATTAAAATTGGAATTCCTAACTTTTTCTACTAGGTCTATATATTATAGTAATTTATATTATTTTCCTTAGTTTATTATTCTTTTCTGTACTTATTTTCTATAATTTTATAATTTATATGATTAATCTTATCCCAATCTGTTTTCATATACTTAATATCTTTTAATATATAATTTATCCACTTAGGGTCATACTCTCTAAATCCTTGGAAATCAGCCCATTTTTTTACTTCCTTATTTTCAGGATGGTTTTTATCATTATATATTTCAAGGAAATTTTCAAAGCCATAAATGCCACCTACATCTTCAGGTGGGGCTGTTTCAGCTCCATCTAAAAGTGTTGGATATCCAAAGTCATAGTCGTGAACTATATCTTCAAGTTTTATTTTAAATTCCCACCCATCACTGAAGTCATAGAGGTAACTAATTTCTTTAAATTTTTCTAAATACTTGTCAATTTTTACCCTTTTTGGATATCCATGTTTAGTTTTTATTTTTTCCTGAAAAATAGTCTCAAATCTTAAAAGCTCTTTTGGAACATCTCTTAATCTTTCTTCATAATATTCAGGATTTTCTTTATAATCTTTATGATCCCAAATGCCTTGCTCATCATTTGTTATTATTATATCTTCAAATTCAAATTCAAATAAATGATAATAATCTCTCCCCTGACCACTTTGAAAATTAGTTACATCTTGTATAGTATTATGAAGTCTATTAAATGTAGCACCTGCTGGCATAATAACTTTTCTCCAAACAAGGGGGTTTGTACCAATAAGTTCAATATTAATAATATATGACTTCATAAATTTCTCCTTTTTTTATATTTACAGAAAAACTAGTTTTACATAAAATATGCTATTAAGTAATCTGTGGATAATTATTTTTTCGATACAAATTCACAAGAAGCGCATGAACTAAGGCAACGGGAATAAAGAAAAAAGTTGATATAACTATAGCAAGTTCATATAAGATACTACTTCTAGGATCAGGCTTCCCTTTAAATCTATTTATAAAAGATCCCCAAGGAATCCCATAAGCATTTCCCAGCATAATCATTCGAATAGCTCCAAGGATAGCCTGTGCTTTTTCTCTGCCGTATAGCTTTACTATTTGATTGTAAGCTTCTTTTGTTGGACGTCCTCTATACTCAGCGTAGTGCTGAGCAAACATAACAGCCGGAAGTTCCCTAGTTGGAACATCACTATGCTGTCCACTTAACATATTTTCAATTTCTGTGCTAGTCATACCAGCTTCCAGAGACATTTTTGTATGCCCATAAGAACATAGTGGGCAATCATTAACCTCTGTTACAGCAAGCATAATTCTTTCAACAAACTGAGTGCTGATAAATTTTTCTTTTCTTCCACGTCCAAACTTTCTAACCGTTAAAAATGCCTTATAAGTTATATCATAAACCTCTATAGGCGTATATAACTTTCTTCCTTTACTGTGGTCCATCATTTCCTCCCTTACATTTCAATCTAGTATTTTTTGATACTTATTTATATCAAATTAATTTAATTTCACCCTTAGCTCATCTTATTTAATTTATTTCTTTAAGTTTTAAATTATCATATTTTTCTAGAATTTCTTTTAAGAAATCTTCATTATTGTTATTTCTTAAGTTTTCATCAAAAAATTTAAGAGTAATTTCTCTTTGCATCTTTGCTGACTCCCTGCCTCCCTCTTTCCCAGTAAAACCTACATATTTACTTAAAGGAGAATACATATAGACCATCGTAAAATCAACATGATTAGTATTTTCTAGTTGAATTATATTCGCGTTATCTGAGTTTTTCACCAAAACATTTAAAGGCTCCACACTTTGCCTTTTAGTCCACTGCTCACTTCTAAGAAATAAAGATGGAATATCAAGTCCCTTTTTTAAATCTTCTATATTAAGTGGATTTACCCATGCATCAAGGCCAATTAATGCCTTTACTCTCTTATCTTTAAGTGAGGTAAATACATCACCTGCTCCTCCGGTAGAGTGCCCTAAAAGACCAATTTTATCTAAATCTAATTTTTCCATAAAGGTTTCGTCTTCTTTATTTAATCTTTCTATTTCATCTAAAACCATTATTACATCTTTTCCAAAATTTACTGCAAGTTCATGGGCTGCCTTATCAAATGTTGAAGGTTTTACAAGTCTTGGAAGTGCTGATCTTTTTAAATAAGCTACTTTCCCATCATTAAATTTTACTGCTTGAGATCCATAGGTATGATCTATAGATAAGACTACAAATCCATTGGATGCCAAATCCTCAGCAAAATCAGTATGAATTTCTCTAAAACCTTTCCAACCATGAGATATAACAACAATCGGATACTTATCTAAAGACCTACTAAGTTTTGCATCGTAGTATGAATTTGAATCAATTTCCGCTGTGTGATTAAGTATAAATCTTGGCGTAAGGAGGATGTTTTTTCCAAGATTAGTTGTCAGAAGTGTCCCCTCGGTTATCCACTTTGCCTTCTGTAAAGTTTCTATTTCATCTGTTGGATACCAAGCTTGATATTTAATTTTACGCTTGTCTCCTTCTTCTTCTGTGTACACCTCGTCCCTTGATTTATCTTCTAATTCAAATATTTTTGTACCAATTTGAAACTCACCACTTGGAGTTGGAAGGTCTTGTTTTTGAAAGCCTAGTATAGAAATTATTGAAAGTATAATTAATAATATAATAATAGAAATAATCCATTTACTAGTTTTAGAATTAAGATTAAAGATATCTAAATAGTCAAGTAATATTAAAACAAAATATAATACTCCCAGTAGATAAAGAGGATAATATTGCCACCTGTGTACACCAAAAAACCCGTGAACTAAGGCTATAATAATTATTATAGGAGCTATAAATTTAGATTTTTTAAGTATAAACTCTACAAATTTCATAGCTTTCTAACTCCAGTTTTGTTTAGTTGTAAGTATTTCCCCTGTCTTAAAACCTTTACTATCTAAAAAGTTTATTATTTCATTGTAGTCTTTATCAGCCATTTTAGGAGCTCTACTTAAAATCCATAGTTTGCTTTTATCATCACCTGTTACTACTGCATATCTATAGTCCTTGGCAAGTTTAATTACATTATATTCTGATTTAAAGGGCCAAAAAAATCTAACAAAAAGTCCTCCTTTACAGTTTTTATTTCTAAGCCCAGCACTGCCTGTAATGCTTCTTTTTTTACCCTCTTTAAATCCTTCGTTGTATACCTTAATTTTACCGTTATCTTTAAGAGTATAAGTTGCAGTTACATTATCAAGTCCATTTTGTCCTCTAGCTGAAAATTTACCAATTTCATACCATTTTCCTAGATATTTATCTAAATCTAAATTACAAATAAGCTTTATATTTCCATTGTCAGTTGTATACCTACCCATAAGTATTCTCCTTTTTTTCTTTATTATATCATTAATAAATAGCCCTTCTAAGAATATATATACTTTTAGATTAAAAAAGAGTAATTTAAATTACTCCTCTTTATTCCATAAACTTTTATATTATATACATAAATAGCCCACAATATATTTTGTATGGGTTACCATCTTTTCTCTTACTTTATAATCATGTTCTCTTTTAATCCATTCTAGCAAATGGCCTCGCATCAAGGCAAATATGATTGCAACAAGCTCATCTACATCTATACTTACCTTGAATTGTTTGTTAGCTATTCCTTCTTCAATTATTGATTTGAGGATTGAATAAACAGCTCTATCTGAATTATGATTTTGATTTTTTACCTTTACTGAACTACTCATTATCAGTAGATTACCATAGTATCCCCACTTCTCAACATATATCCCAAAATGATTAACAAAACCAATAATTTGTTCAGATACCATTTCGTGACTTTTTATTTTAGATTCATTAACTAAAAAAAATTCATCCATTAATTTGTACATATCTTCTACTATTGAATCTTTGGATTCAAAATAATGATAAAATGATCCTATAGAGATATTAGCAGTTTTACAAATATCTTTAACAGTAACTTTTTTTAAACCTTCTTCATCCATTAAGCTAACCATTACATCAACTATTTCTTTTTTCTTTAGGGTATATTTATCCATTTCATATCTCATAAAGATATCACCACCATACAGAAATTATAGCATAAAAATAATCCCTGCATACCCTAACAGAGATTATTCTTATTTATTTAATTATTCAATTATTTATTTGTTATTTGTTTGAAGCTGCAGATTTTCCTGCAATTTTACCAAATATAACTGTATCTGGAATTGCATTTCCACCAAGTCTATTAGCTCCGTGAATTCCACCTGTAACTTCTCCAGCAGCATATAGGCCTGGAATAACATTACCACTTGTATCAATTACTTGCGTATCGGTATTAATTTCTATTCCTCCCATAGTGTGGTGAATTGTAGGTACACGAACCGAAGCATAAAATGGTGCTTTATCAAAAGGTTCTTCCATTAAATTCTTACCAAGAGAATCAGTAGTTTCACCTTTTACAGCTTTATTATAAGCATCTACTGTTTCCTTAAGAATCTTTGGATCAACATTCATTTGTTCTGCAAGTTCTTCAATTGTGTTACCTTTAACTGCAGTTCCATTTTCTACTAATTGTCCTATTGATTCATTAAAATCATTTTTCACATCTTCATCGTAATACTCATGAGCATCGTGAAGTATCCACATAGTTTGGTCTTCCTGATCAAGTAAAGCCTCTGTAAGAGTATCTCTTCTTGAATCTTCTGCTACAAACCGTTCCCCTTTTTTGTTTATAAATAACTGATTAGCTGCGTTAATGCTAATATTTCCTTCCATACCACCTTTTTCTGGATGTCCAACTGGTAGCAGCTGAATATATTCCATGCCTATAAGATTTGCACCAATATCCTCAGCCATTAGTATACCGTCACCAGTAGCACTTACGCTATTTGTTGAGTTAAGGCCAGAAATGTCATCCCAATGTTTATTATATTTTGTTACCAGCTCAGAGTTTCTTGCAAATCCACCTGTTGCTATAATAAC
>JAAZDF010000091.1 GCA_012512905.1 Clostridium sp. | reverse complement strand
TAAAATTAAGACTTATATGACAAAAATGCATATAAATAGTATAATTTATATGTAGAATATAGATAAAGATTTTACTTGGTTGAATTTAAAAACTTACTAACATATAATAGAAACATTGTTTGTTGTGATACTTTAATAAGCAGAGGTGTAAAATGGATAAATATGCAATAATTCTTGCTGCAGGAGATGGAACTAGGATGAAATCTAAAACATCCAAAGTTCTTCATAAAATTTGTGGTAAGGAACTTGTAAATCATGTAATTGATATAATGAAATTATCTGGACTACAAGAAATAAACGTGATAGTGGGGAAAAGTAAAGATGATGTTATAGAAAAAACTAAATCAAGAGATGTTAGTTATTCTATACAGGAAGAGCAACTTGGAACAGGACATGCTGTTTTATGTGCAAAAAACTTTATAAAAGATAAAAATGGAAGTGTTGCTATTTTCACAGGTGATGCTCCTTTAGTTACTGAGGAAACTGTAGTTGAGATGTTTAACCAACATGAAAAATTAAAAAGTTCAGCAACTGTACTAACTTCAATTATTGATGACGCCAAGGGTTATGGTAGAATTGTTAGAGATGGAAATGGAGATGAAGTTCTTAAAATAGTTGAGGATAAAGACTGCAATGCAGAAGAAAAGTTAATCCAAGAGATTAATTCGGGAATGTATATATTTGATATTAAAGATTTACTTTTAGCTTTAGAGAGTTTAGATAATAATAATTCTCAAGGAGAATATTATTTAACTGATGTAATTAGCATTATGAAATCAGAAAATCTTAAAGTGAGGGCATTAGTTACCCATATGGATGAGATAAGAGGTATTAATTCAAGAGTTCAACTAGCTGAAGCAGAAATAATCCTAAGAGAAAGAATAAATCTTAAACATATGGAAAATGGAGTTACTTTTATAGATAAAGACTCAACTTATATTGGAACAGATGTTATAATAGGAAGAGACACCATAATATATCCAAATAATATTCTTGAAGGAAAAACTATAATTGGTGAAGATGTGATTCTTTATCAAAATAATAGAATTTCTGATTCCAAAATAAATAATAATACTTCAATTGAATCGTCTGTTATTTTAGAGTCAGAGATAGGTAAAAACACAAAAGTTGGTCCTTTTGCTTACATAAGGCCAGAGTCTCAAATAGGCGATAATGTTAAAATAGGTGACTTTGTTGAGATTAAAAAGTCAATAATAGGCTCTGGAACTAAAGTTTCACACCATACTTATATAGGTGATTCAAAAGTAGGGAAAAATGTAAACTTTGGATGTGGAACTGTTGTTGTTAATTATGATGGGAAAAATAAACATGAGACTATAATAGAAGACGATGCTTTTATTGGTTGTAATACAAATCTTATCTCTCCAGTAAAAGTTGGAGAAAATTCATATATTGCAGCAGGTTCAACAGTTACTGATGATGTTCCAAAAAACAGTCTTGCAGTGGCAAGATCAAAACAGGTAAATAAATTAGATTGGGTTATAAAAAAGAAGAAATAACAATATGGTTATTACTTAGGAGGACTATTTATTAATGACTAAACAATATAAAAATTTCATGGTTTTTGCTGGAAACTCGCATCATGAATTAGCACAGGAAATTGCTGATATTTTGGGTGTAAAATTAGGTGATTCGAAGGTAGGTACATTTTCAGATGGAGAAACTTTTGTTGATACTAACGAGACTGTAAGAGGTAGTGATGTCTTTATAGTACAGTCTACAAATCAACCTGTGAATGATCATCTAATGGAATTACTTATTATGATTGATGCTTTTAAAAGAGCATCAGCAGGAAGAATTAATGCAGTGGTGCCATATTATGGTTACGCAAGGCAAGATAGAAAAGTAAAGTCCAGGGACCCTATAACAGCTAAGCTTGTAGCAGATATTTTAACTACAGCAGGAGCAGATAGGGTATTAACAATGGATCTTCATGCGCCACAAATCCAAGGATATTTTGATATACCTCTTGACCATTTGCTTGGAATGCCTATTATTGCTGAATACTTTATAAAATGTGGATTTATTGAAAATCCTGATGTTGTAATTGTGTCACCAGACTTAGGTTCTGTAACTAGAAGTAGAAAGCTTGCTGAAAGGCTTCATGCACCATTGGCTATAATAGATAAAAGAAGACCTAAGGCAAATGTTTCAGAGGTTATGAATGTAATCGGAGAAGTTAAAGATAAAACATGTATACTTATAGACGATATGATCGATACAGCAGGAACAATATCAAATGCAGCTAATGCTTTAACAAAACTTGGAGCTAAAAGAGTTTACGCAGCAGCTACCCATGGAGTACTTTCAGGTCCTGCCATAGACAGAATAAATCAATCATCAATAGAAAAGGTAATAATGCTTGATACAATCCCATTACCTAAAAATAAAGATCTTAAGAAATTTACTTCTCTTTCAGTTGCTCCTCTTTTTGCTGAAGCGATAAGAAGAATTACTGAAGACGTTCCGTTAAGTAAATTATTTGACTAATAAAACAATATTTAAAGTAGCGCTGAAATAAATCGGCGCTACTTTAATATTATAATAGTTATAATTTGTTAACAAATAGAGTTTTAAAATGAAATATTTGTAAAGTATATGTTTTTCCTAGTAATGTATTATAATATAGGAGTAAGTTAAAATTTAATAGAAAGGGGAATATAAAATGGAAGGTACAATTGGTAAAATATTAATTGTCGATGATGATGAGAACATACGTGAGGTTCTTAAAATGTATCTTGAGAATTCTGGCTATGACACAAAGAGCGCTGCAGATGGTAAAGAAGCCCAGGAAGTATTTGTTGAGTACAAACCTGACTTAGTAGTCTTAGATATTATGCTCCCATATGTAGATGGAGTAGATGTCTTAAAGTGGATAAGAAAAGATTACGAAACACCTGTAATAATGCTTACTGCAAAAGGTGATACATTTGATAAAGTTTTAGGACTTGAGCTTGGAGCAGATGACTATATGGTAAAACCTTTTGAACCAAAAGAAGTAATTGCAAGAATAAAAGCAGTTATGAGAAGATTTAATAGTGAAACAACTGGAACAGAAGTACTTAATTTTCCAGAACTTATTGTTGATATGAATTCTTATAATGTTACTTATAAAGGTCAAGATGTAAAAATGCCTCCAAAAGAATTTGAACTGCTATATCATCTAGCGGCAAATAAAAATAGAGTATTTACAAGAGAGCAGTTACTTGCTGAAGTTTGGGGATATGACTATCCTGGAGATTCAAGGACTGTAGATGTACATATTAAAAGACTAAGAGAGAAACTACAAGGTGGACCAAACTGGCAACTAGAAACAGTTTGGGGAGTTGGGTATAAATTTGAAGTGAAATAAGAGGTGCTATAAATGAAAAGTAGCTCACTTGTAACCAGATTAGTTGTTACATTTGCAGCCATAATTCTATTTGGATACACGCTAATAGCCTTCTTTGTATCTATATGGTTTCGAAATTTTTTCTATGATGAAAATAGAGGGAAAATTGAAGATGCTGCAACACACGCTGTTTTAAATGTAAAAAGCTATCTAGAGAAGGAAATAGACTATATAGATCTTGAAAAAAAATTAACAATACTCTCAGATATAGAGAAAAATGATATTTTAGTTATTGATGCTTCAGATTATGTTTATTTGGTTTCAGAAAAAGAATATACTAAATATATGTATACTAAATTTGATATACCAGATAGAAATAAGCTAATACAAGGGGAATCAATACAAGTAATTGGCGATAATAATCCTGTATATGAAGAAAAGTATATGCTTTATATTAAACCAATAATTACCGGAACAGATTATATTGGATCGGTTATTATGTATAGTCCTTTAAAAGAAATTAATGGACCCTTAAACACTATTCAGTATAAAATTTGGTTTATAACAATAATTGCTATGCTTATCAGCACATATATAGTATTTTTTATGGCCAAAAGATTTTTATTTAATCCACTAGAAAAACTAAATATTATTGCAAGGAAAATATCTAAGGGTGAAGTTACTCAAAGGGTTAATGTTTCATCAAATGATGAAATAGGTGAACTTTCTAAATCATTTAATATTATGGCGGAAAATTTAGAGGAAACAGATAGAAATAGAAGAGAGTTCTTATCTAATATTTCCCATGAATTA
The DNA here is from genome assembly GCA_012512905.1 of Clostridium sp. Lineage (GTDB taxonomy): Bacteria > Bacillota > Clostridia > Clostridiales > Clostridiaceae > JAAZDF01. Next base: position 23,063 of record JAAZDF010000091.1, on the reverse strand, counting down.
AGATCTCCAATTACATCAATAAAAGGATTTATCGCAGGGATTTTAGATGGAATTATACCAATGGATCAAGAAAAATACTATTTGAAGCTTGTCTACGATGAGATACAAAGACTTACGAGACTTGTTAATGATATTTTAGACTTATCCGCTATGGAGTCGGGAAATTTTTCTGTTAGACTCACTGAATTAGATTTAAATGAAATTGTTAAATTATCTATTGTTAGGTTTGAAACCAAAATAAATGATAAGGGTTTAAAAGTAAATGTTAATTTAGAAGAAGATCATTTATATGTTGCAGGAGATAGAGACAGACTAATTCAAGTAATAACAAACTTACTTGATAATGCTATAAAACATTGCGTAGATGGTGGAAGAATTAATATTCAAACTAGAACTAAGGGTAAAAAAGCTTATTTCAGCATATATAATGATGGAGAAAGTCTTAGCTATGAGGATACTAAAAATATATGGGATAGATTTTATAAGTCAGACAAGTCTAGAACAAGTAAAGTTTCTACTGGACTTGGCCTACCAATAGCTAGAAATATCATAAATCAAATTGGAGAAGATATCTGGGTAGAGAATATAGATGAGGGTGTTATGTTTACTTTTACTCTTAGTATAACTTAGGAGAGTTAAGATGAATAAATATGAGAGAGATGACAAAAAAAATAGGAATGACAGCGAAAGACTAGGAGAAATAAGATTTACAAAAGATAGGAAATCTAGAGTTAAAAACAATATAATTTTATTTTTATCTATTACGCTTCTTGTTATAGTGACATCACTTATAACATCTCTTGTCATGTCTAAAAAGATGTATAAAGATTCACTGCCAGGATCTACAAATGGAGATATAAAGTCTATTATAAATAAAACTCTCGAAGAATATGAATCTAATTTTTACGAAAGAGAACTTTTACAAACTATTTATGAAGATATAAGTTTATCAATTGTTGGAGTCTCTAATGATGAAGATTTATTTTTTGGAGATTTATATGACAACTTATATTCAGGAGTTGTAATGAATAAAGATGGCTATATCTTAGTTCCATATAGTGTAGTTGAAAAAGACAATCAAAAAGTTTTCGTAAGAGATACAAGAGATAAAGATAATATATTTGAAGCAGAGGTAATAGGTAAGGATAAACCTACCGATACAGGTGTTATTAGAGTGAAAAATTTAATAGCAGAGCCACCTAAATTTGGAGATTCTAGCCTTACAAAAGTAGCTGAAAGTGTTATTTCTATTGGTAATTCATTTGGAGATAATAAAAACGGTACGGTAACTTACGGTCTTATAAGTACAGTAAATAAACTTATATCTACTGTTACTGAGGATAATAAAGATATTAAAGTATATGCTTTTGAAACTGATGCAGTTATAAATAAAGGTAATGATGGTGGAGTTCTTGTTAATCTTAGAGGTGAGGTTATAGGCATTAATACTTATGATTTAACCAAAAAATTTAATTGTGGATTTGGTACTGCAATTACATCAAATGAAGCAAGAAGTGTTGTTAGGTCTATAATAAAAACTGGAGATGCAGTTTCTCCGTCAATGGGTATCGTGGGAGAAATGATAAAAGAGGGACTTGATAGTGATGCAGGGTTTTATATACAAAAAATAATTCCTGAAAGCACTTCAGATAGAGCGGGTCTTAGACCTACAGATATCATACTATCGATAGATAATAAATCTATTGACAATAAAATGATGATAGATGATTATTTAAAAGAAAAAGAAGTTGGAGATAAAGTTTTACTAAAATACAGAAGAGCAGATAAGGAAATTGAAGAAGAAATTATTTTGTATAGCTTAGTAGAGCCTATTATTGAAGAAGAAAAAGAAGATTAAAAATAAAAGTAAATAATAGCTAAAAAAAGAGCTTAGAGCTCTTTTTTTAGCTATACTTATTAAAGAGGTGTGTATATATGTATTTAATAGTTGGCATAGGAAATCCTGGAGATAATTATAGAGAAACAAGGCATAATGTAGGTTTTGATGTTATAGATACTTTATCTGATAAATTGAAAATAAATCTAAATAAAAATAAATTTAAGGGTTTGTTAGGAGAAGGAAGGTATAATAATAAGAAGATTTTTCTTTTAAAACCGATGACATATGTAAACTTATCTGGAGAAAGTGTTTTAGAAATTACAAATTTTTATAAGATCCCTTTTGAAAATATAATAGTTGTTTATGACGATATAAGTCTAGATACAGGAAGAATTAGAATAAGAAAAAAGGGTAGCTCTGGAGGACATAATGGAATGAAATCTATAATAAAAAACCTTGGGAGCGATAAATTTCCAAGGGTTAAAGTAGGTATAGGAAGTCCAAAACATGGACTTGTTCCCCACGTCCTTGGTAAGTTCGGAAAAGAGGATAGGATTCTTGTAGACAAGGCTATAAAGGCATCAAGCCATGCTTTAATAACTTTAATTGATGAGGGGATAGAAATAGCAATGACCCAGTATAATAACTTTAATGCAATCTAGGAGTATTTATGAAATTAAAAGGAATATTAGATGTAGTTTATAGTAGTAATAAACTAAAAAAAATTAGCGAAAAAAAATTAAAAGGAAAAACAGTTTTAATATCAGGAATATCAGCTTCTTTTAGGGCTTTAGCGATCTCATCAATCTATAGAAAATCTAATGAAAATATATTTATTTTTACAGATTCAGATTCTGATGCTAAAAAGTTATATGATGACTTATTGTTCTATGAAGAAAATGTTATATATTATCCTTCAAAAGATATAGTGTTTTATAATATAGATGCTCTTTCGGGAGATTTAAGATGGGAAAGACTAAAGAGTTTTAAAAGAATATTAGATGACGATAAGAAAATAGTTGTAACATCTATAGATTCATTAATTGCTTATTATCCACCCATTGATTATTTTTATAAGAATACTTTTAATTTAAATTTAGACAGCAAAGTTGATTTGAAAAAACTAACAAAGAAGCTCATGTTTTCAGGATATAAAAGAACAGATATTGTAGAAAATATAGGGGAGTTTACCTTAAGAGGAGGATTAATTGATATATACCCACCTCTAAGTGAACATCCTCTTAGAATTGAGCTCTTTGATAATGAAATAGATTCTATCAGAACTTTTGATAGTATAAGTCAAAGAAGTATTAGTAAAATAAATGAAGCTGAAATTTTCCCAGCCAAGGAAATAATTTTAACTGAGGATGATTTTAAAAAGGCTGAAATACATATAAAAGAAGATTTAGATGAAATAACACGTAATAAGAATAAAAGAAAAAAGTTTTCAAAAGAAAGTTTTGAAAGACTTAAAATTAAAATAAATGAGGATTTAGACTTTATTAAAGAAAGAATAATATTTGATGATATAGATACATACTTTCCTTATTTTTTCGATAATCCAAGTAGTTTTTTTGAAGTTATAGGGAAAAGCAGGGTAGTTATATCTAGCTCGAATAATTCATTTGGAAAGCTGGACTCAATATATACTCTTTATAAAGAAGATTTTGAAAATGCACTTTTAAGAGGAAACATTTTACCTTTAAGCGCTGAAAGAATACTTGATAAAGATTTAGTTTTAGATAAAATTACAGAGAAAAAACCAATCCTTATGGATAATTTTTATTATGATGAGAAAAGACTTGAGATAGATGAAATAATAGAGATAGACCAGAAAAATCTGCATAGCTATCAGGACAAAATAGATATTTTAGTCAAAGATATTAAAGATAGGCATGAAATGGGTTATAAAGTATTGATATTGTCAGGAAGCAAAGTTAAGGGTGAAAGACTTAAAGATATGCTTTTAGAATATGATATAAACTCAATATATAAGGAAAACTTAAGGGATTTATCTTATTCTGATATAGTAATAACATCCGGGGAACAAAACTCAGGTTTTGAACTTCCGAATGAAAAATTTGTACTATTTTCAGATAGAGATTTTTTTGGTAAAAAGAAAAAAAGAAAAACAAAGAAAACAATTAAAGAAAAAGGTTTTTCTAGAGTGAAGTCTTTTACAGAGCTTAAGCATGGTGATTATGTAGTCCATATAAATCATGGAATAGGAATCTTTACAGGAATTAAACAAATTGAAAGAGAAGATGTTATTAAGGACTATATAGAGATAACTTACGATAAAAAAGATAAGCTTTTTATTCCTGTTGAACAATTAGATATGATCCAAAGATATATTGGAAGTGAAGGTAAATCTCCTAAGATAAATAAACTTGGTGGAGAAGAATGGAGCAGATCTAAGGCTAAAGTGCAAAGATCTATTGATGAAATTGCTAAGGACCTTGTAAAATTATATGCTCTTAGAAAGAAAACAAAGGGCTATGAGTTTAGAAAAGATACTAAATGGCAATCAGAATTTGAAGACGAATTTATGTATGAAGATACTAAGGGTCAGACCCAAAGTACTAATGAAATCAAAAAAGACATGGAAAGCACCAAAGTAATGGATAGGCTGCTTTGTGGTGATGTGGGATATGGTAAAACTGAAGTAGCTATGCGGGCTTCTTTTAAGGCTGTTATGGACAACAAACAAGTCGCAGTTATGGTGCCTACCACAATTCTAGCTGAGCAACATTACAGTACTTTTAAAAGAAGATTTGAAGGTTATCCAATAAATATTGAAATGATATCAAGATTTAAAACTAGAAAAGAACAAAATATGACTATTAAAAGATTATCTGAAGGTAATGTCGATATTATAATAGGAACTCATAGACTTGTTTCTAAGGATATTAAGTTTAAGGACTTAGGTCTTCTTATAATTGATGAGGAGCAAAGGTTTGGTGTAGCACATAAGGAAAAGCTTAAAGAAGTCAAAAAATCTGTTGATGCAATTAGTCTTTCAGCAACTCCTATACCAAGGACCCTGCATATGTCTTTGTCAGGGATAAGAGATATTTCACTTATTGATACACCTCCAGAAAACAGATATCCAATTCAAACTTATGTACTTGAGTATAATGATCAATTGATAAGAGATGCCATACTAAAAGAAAAATCTCGAAAAGGTCAAGTTTACTTTGTACATAATAGAACTAAAGATATAAGAGTGCTGGAAAGATATTTAATGGATCTTGTTCCTGAAGTAATTTTTGATGTTGTACATGGTCAAATGAAAGAAAAAGAATTAGAAAATGCCATGAAGAATTTTATGGATGGTTACACTGATGTCTTAATAACAACAACTATAATAGAAACTGGTATGGATATTAAAAATGTTAATACGCTTATAGTCAATAATGCTGATAAATTAGGACTATCACAGCTTTACCAACTAAGAGGTAGGGTAGGAAGAACAGATAGAATAGCATATGCATACTTAACTTATCAGAAAAACAAGGTGCTTACGGAAGTAGCAGAGAAAAGATTAAGTGCCCTAAAAGATTTTACAGAATTAGGATCAGGATTCAAAATAGCCATGAAAGATTTGGAAATAAGAGGCGCAGGTAATTTGATGGGGAAATCTCAACATGGACAGATGTCTATAGTAGGATATGATTTATATATAAAAATGCTCGATGAAGCTGTCAAAAAAATCACGGGTGATATAAAAGAGGAAGAATTTGAAACGAAAATCGATATAAGGTTAAGTGCATATATTCCTTCTTACTACATAAAAAACGAAATGCAGAAAATTGAGATATATAAACAAATTGCTTCAATTAAAACAGAAGAAGATTATACAGATATAGAAGAAGAGCTTATGGATAGATTTTCCGATATTCCAGATCCTGTATATAATTTAATGGATATAGCACGTCTTAAATATTATGCTAATAAAGCAGGTATTTCAGAAATTTCAGATAGAGAAATAGATGTCAAAATTATATTTGATTCTACTAAAAAACTAACAAATGATAATATAAACACTCTTGTAAAAGATTATCGAGATAAGATAGAGTTTTTAAATAAAGAAACTGGATTTTTATTAAAGTACAATATAATATCAAAAATAAAGTTAATAGAGGAGTTACAAAACCTCGCTATTAAGATTATTTGATTTTAAGATTTGCAATAACAAAAAAATAAACATATAATTAGAAAGTGTATAATAAGAACAAAATTTATAAAAAATAAAAAAGGGGTACGAAAGTTTGAAAAATAAAGGGTTAATAATGATAGGTTTAATGTCAATAATGGCAGTATTACTGTCTTCATGTGGCATGGTAGAAAAAAGTCAAGAAAGTATAGATAAAACACTTTTAGCAAAAGTAGGTGGAGAGTCAATCACACAAAAAGATGTGGATGATGAGGCTCAGTCATATATTGATACTCTAGTTATCCAATATGGTGATGAAGCGCTTGAAACTGAAGAAGGTAAAGAAGTGGTTTTACAACTTAAGAAAGATGTTTTAAATTCTTTTGTAGATATGAAAGTTTTAGATATTAAAGCTAAAGAAGCAGGAATAGATAGAGAATCAGATGAAATTCAAGAGAAAGTTGATGAGAGAATTAATTCCATAAAAGGTATATACGGAGAAGAAGAAGAAAAATATAAAGATGCATTAAAAGAAATGGGATACACAGAAGAAACATATCGTGAATATGTAGAAGATGAGATTGTAAGAAATTCATTTATGGATGACATGGTAAAGGATCTTGAAGTAACAGATGAAGAAGCTGAAAAGTATTATAACGAAAATAAAGACAGCTTTGTAAATCCAGCTGGAGCTAAGATATATCATATTTATTTTGGTGAAGATGATGAAGCGAAAGCAAAAGCAGAAGAAGTTAGCGGTAAGATAAAAAATGATGGCGAAGATTTTACAGATATGGCAATTGAATTCGGCCAGGACGCATCTAGAGATAAAGGTGGAGAGTTAGGATTTTTCCCTTATGAAAATAATGAGTTATATCCTGACTTTATGGAACACGTAAAAAAGCTTGAAGAGAACGAAATTTCAGAAGTAGTTCAATCAACATCGGGGTACCATATAATAAAAGTTACAGATGTGCAAAGTGAAGAAGTTCAAAAAACTTATGAAGAATCAGAAGAACAAATAAAAAACACTTTACTTGAAAATAAAAAAAGAGAACTTTATGAAGCGAACATGAAAGAATGGAAAGAAGAGCTAAAAGTTAAAGTTCACGAAGATAAAATATCTTAAAAATACTGCCCTGGGGATTCCAGGGCATTTTTATAATGTAATTTATAAATAAAAAAAGGATATAGGAGGACTAGATATGTTGCATATAGTAGGTTTAGGACCAGGTAGCATGGATTCGTTAACTTTAGGAACTGTAAAATTGATTAAAAAGCACCCTCTTTTTTTAAGGACTGAAATGCATCCTACAGTTGAATATCTAAAGGAAATAAAAAAAGATTATATTTCTTATGACCAGATATATGACAGTAAAGAAACCTTTGAAGATGTATACGAGGAAATAAAAGAAGATATAATAAAGCAGCATGAGAAATATGGCGAGATTGTATATGCCGTTCCAGGACATCCACTTGTAGCTGAAAAAACAGTTAGTTTACTTATAAAGTATTTAAAAGAAAAAGAATTATCTTATAAGGTTTATTCTGCAGTAAGTTTTATTGATGTTATTTTACAGGAACTCGAAGTAGATCCTATAGATGGACTTTTAATAATAGATGCTTTAAATATTGAAAATGAATACCCTAATTTTGATAAAAACATCATAATTACTCAAGTTTATTCAAAGAGAGTTGCAAGTAATGTAAAGGTTAGTCTTGGAAATTATTATAATGATGAAGATGATATTTTTATTATTTCTAGAGCAGGGACAAGAGAATCTTATATTAAAAAAATTAAACTATATGAACTGGATAGAGTAGAAGGAATAGATCATTTAACATCTGTTTTTATTCCCAAAGTTGAGAATAATTATGGATTCTATGATTTTATTAAAATAATAGAAAAGCTTAGGGATAAAGATAAAGGGTGTCCATGGGATATAAAACAGACCCATGAATCCCTTAAAAAAAATCTTATAGAGGAATCATATGAATTAGTAGAAGCCATTGATAAAAAAGATTTTGCTGGTATTGAAGAAGAACTAGGAGATGTATTATTGCAGGTGGCATTACACAGTACTATTGGAAATGAAGCAGGAGATTTTAGCATACATGATGTAATAAAAACTGTTTCTAATAAAATGATATACAGGCATCCTCATGTTTTTGATAAAACTAATAAATTAACTGAAACTGAAATAGAAAAGCAATGGAGCGAATTAAAACAAAAAGAAAATGGGGATAAAAAAATAAAAGAAACATTATCTGATATTTCATCTTCTTATCCATCTTTGCTTAAGGCTGAACTTGTGCAAAAAAAGGTTAGTATATCGGGCCTTGATTTAATAGACTTAAAACAAGTATTTGAAAAATTAGAAGAAGAATTGTATGAAATGAAAGAAGAAGTATTAACTAATAATAAAGTAGGAATAGAAGAAGAATTTGGTGATCTTATTTTTTCGCTAGTTAACTTAGGACGCTTTTTAGAACTTAATTCAGAGCTTGCTTTAGCTAAATCTATTGATAAGTTTAGAGAGAGAATTTATAAGGTTGAAGAGCTAGTTTTAGCAGATGGGCTAAAAATTAATGATTTAGAAGCGATAGAATATGATAAATATTGGCAAAAAGCAAAGAATTTGGAAACAATTTGAAAACAATACGAAAAATCCGAGATTTTTGCGTATTTTATGGGATAATCTAGGTATATCAAATAAATTTGTATTTAAATAATAAGGAGGAACAAATATGAATAAATCTGAATTAATAACAGCGCTTGCAGAAGCTACTAACTTTACAAAAAAAGATTCTGAAATATTTTTAACAGCATTTACTGATACGGTTATGAATACTTTAGCAAAAGACGAGAAGGTTCAGTTGGTTGGATTTGGAACATTTGAAGCAAGAGATAGAAAAGAAAGAATGGGTAGAAATCCTAGAACAAAAGAAGAGATTTTAATACCTGCATCAAAAGCACCTGTATTTAAAGCAGGAAAACATTTTAAAGATACAGTTAATGCATCTATGAAAAAGAAGAAAAAGAAATAAACATATAACTAGTATTTGTTTAAAATACACAGGGATTCCTGTGTATTTTTTAACAAATATTAAGTATAATGGGGAGTGAATTATTTGAGGCTTGATAAATATCTTAAGGTGTCTAGAATAATAAAAAGAAGACCAGTCGCGAAAGAAGCATGTGATCTTGGAAAAGTTAAAGTTAATGGCAAGGTAGCTAAGGCTGGAGATGATATTAATATTGATGATAAGATAGAAATTGAATTTAGAGATACTACATTAAAAATTAAGATACTTGAAATAAAAGAACATGTAAGGAAAGAAGATAGTAAAGATATGTATGAAATAATAAATAATTAGAAAATTTATTTATTTTAGTGATATATGTGATATAATGAGATATGAGTTGTTTGGGGGATATGAGATATGAAAATATTTAAATTCGCAAAGAAAATTTCATTAGTATTATTTGCTGTAATTATTGTTTATACATTGTATAATCAACAAATAATAATGAAAAATATCAATAAAAATATTTTAATCCAACAAGAAGAACTTAAAATCGTAAAAGATGAAAATGAAGTATTGGAAAAGAATGTTTCTAAAATAGGAACAGAAGATCATACTATATTAAATGCCAGAATAAGACTTGGTTTATTAAAACCTGGTGAAGTTCCAGTAATAAATTTATCTGATGAAGATTAAAAATGGTTATATAAAATAACAATATAAAACATTAAGGAGGGTCTTTAATAAATGACCTTAGTAGAAGGAAACACAGTTCAAGGAAAAGTTGTAAACATAACAAATTTTGGTGCTTTCGTAGAAGTCGATGGACAGACAGGATTAGTACACATATCTGAAATAGCTGATAGCTATGTAAAAGATATCAAAGATTATATTGAGCCAGGCGAAGACGTGATGGTAAAAGTACTATCAGTTGGAAATGATGGGAAAATTAGCTTATCAATCAAACAAGCTGATTCTGAAGTTTCAGTATAAAAATTTGTTCCAAAAGCAGTAGCTTAAAATCAGAAATGAGTTAAGTTTTGGATATAATTTATAGTATAAAAACTAAAAATTAAACTGTATAATACAAGAACGCGGCTTGAATGTGATAATTCGAGCTGAGTTCGAGTATTTTATTTATGTAATGAAGTAATAATAATATATATATTTTTAAGGAGGATTCTTTATTAACATGACCTTAGAAGAAGGAAACATAGTTGAAGGAAAAGTTATAAACATAACAAATTTTGGTGCTTTTGTAGAAATCGAGGGTAAAACAGGACTGGTTCATATATCTGAAGTAGCAGATAGTTACGTAAAAGATATAAAAGATTATGTAGACCAGGGAGATCAAGTGATGGTAAAAATACTATCAGTTGATGATAATGGTAAAATTAGTTTGTCCATGAAACAAGCAGGTTCTGAAGCTCCAAAAAAATCTACTAAACCTGTAGAAATAGATTGGTCAAAAGAAAACAAGCCAGAATCAGACAATTTTGAAGATATAATGTCTAAATTCATGAAAGAAAGTGAAGAGATTATGTCTGATTACAAAAAGAAACAAGAAGTAAGAACAAAAAGTAAAAGAAATTAATCATATTTTATAAAAAAATGTGAAAAGATAATACCTGGTAAGTCCGGGTATTGTTTTTAAAATAGGTGTTGACTTTAAATACGATCTCGTATATAATAGATTTTGTTGCTAAAGATAATAAATGATAGCAACAAGTTCCTGGCGGAATAGCTCAGCTGGCTAGAGCATTCGGTTCATACCCGAAGGGTCGTAGGTTCAAGTCCTATTTCCGCTACCACACATGCTGGAGTGGCGGAACAGGCAGACGCACAGGACTTAAAATCCTGCGATGATAAAACATCGTACCGGTTCGATTCCGGTCTTCAGCACCAACATTGACGCGGGGTGGAGCAGCGGTAGCTCGTTGGGCTCATAACCCAAAGGTCGGAGGTTCAAATCCTTCCCCCGCTACCATTTAAATCACAAGAGAAATTTTTCTCTTGTGATTTTTTTTGTTTAAAATTTAGTAGTTATAAATTAGTTTGACTATTTAGGATAAAAAAGATATAATTTATAATCATATGAGCAACTATTCATATGATTGAAAGGGAGGAAAACTATATGCTGAAATATAAAAATGAAAAAAATTTGGAATTAGATAAATGTGATTGTAAAACTGTAGAAGCTAATAAAACCAGCTCCCTTAGTACTAGAACTCAAAACCTTGCTGATTTAACGAGGCTGGCAGAGTTTTTCAGTGTTATAGGTGATCTTACAAGGGTGAGAATAATATCAGCTCTTGAGGCCTCAGAGATGTGCGTATGCGACATTGCCTTGTCACTTGATATGTCTCAATCCGCAATATCTCATCAATTAAAAGTTTTAAAAGATGCAAGATTAGTAAAAAACAGAAGAGAAGGGAAAAAAATATTCTATTCTCTTAAAGATCATCATATTGAGAATATATTTAATCAAGGATTTATACATATAAAAGAAGAAAATTAAACTATACGAAATATATGAGGTGACATAAATGAGTGAAAATAATAATATAAAGAAAAATGTTAAGCTAGAAGGTCTTGACTGCGCAAGTTGTGCAATTAAAATAGAAGATAATTTAAAAAATATAAAAGGTATAAAAAATGTTAATGTAGATTTTGTGACTAAAAATCTAAATATAGAAAGTGATAGTAGTGATTATAATAGAATATTAAGTGAAGCAAAAAAGATTATACAAAAGGTTGAACCTGATGTAAGAATTTTAGAAGACAATGAAAAAGAGAAGTCAAATGAAAGTTCAAATGAAATTTTAAAAAAGCAGATAAGTACTTTAATCATAAGTAGTATATTATTTGCTTTAGGTTTTTTCATAATAGACAATCAAAATTTAAAATTCGTATTTTATTTAGCTTCATATATTATAGTAGGACACAGAGTACTTATAAGTGCTTTTAAAAATATAATAAACGGACAAATTTTTGATGAAAACTTTTTAATGTCTATAGCTACTATTGGAGCTTTCTTGATAGGGCAGTATTCTGAAGGTGTTGCTGTTATGATTTTTTATCAAATAGGACAAATTTTTGAAAACTTGGCTGTTGGAAGGTCCAGAAAATCAATTAGTGAGTTAATGGATATTAGTCCAGAATATGCTAACTTAAAAGTAAATTCTACTTACAAAAAGGTTTCTCCAGAGTCTTTGGAGTTAGGATCTGAGATTTTAGTAAAACCTGGAGAAAAATTTCCTATTGACGGTTATGTGATTAGCGGTGAGTCCAGGGTTGATACTTCGGCTTTAACAGGTGAGTCAGTGCCAAGAAAAGTTATTTCTGGTGATGAAGTCTTTGCAGGATTTATCAACCAAACAGGTGCTGTTAGTGTAAATGTAACAAAAAAATATGAAGACTCTACAGTTTCTAAAATACTTGAAATGGTGGAAAATGCAAGTAGCAATAAAGCTCCTACAGAGCAGCTTATAAGTAAATTCGCGAAAATTTATACACCAATTGTAGTATTTTTAGCGTTGGCCATAGCATTACTTCCGCCACTTATAATTTCAGGTGAAATTTTTTCTAACTGGATATATAGGGCTTTAGTATTCCTTGTTATATCATGTCCTTGTGCACTTGTGATTTCAATTCCACTTGGATTTTTTGGTGGAATCGGATCAGCTTCGAAAAAAGGCATACTAATCAAAGGAGGCAATTTCTTAGAGGCTTTAAATAATATTGATTCTGTTGTTTTTGATAAAACAGGAACACTAACTGAAGGAGTATTTGAAGTTACTGATATAAGAACATTTAACAATTATACTGAAGAAGAATTAGTAAAAAGCGCGGCGTATATTGAATCTAACTCAAATCATCCTATTGCCAAGTCTATAAAAAAATATTATGGAAAAGAAATAAACTTAGATAAGATAGAGAGTCACACAGACTTATCAGGTTTTGGAATTAAAATCAAAATGGATGGAGATATTTTTATTGCAGGTAATGATAAACTAATGGAAAAAGAATCAGTAGATTATAAGATAAATAGTGATCTCGGAACTATTATTTATATAGCAAAAAACAGTGAATTTATGGGTTCAATCCTTATATCTGACAAAATTAAATCGGATTCAAAAAAGCTAATAAAAGATCTTAATAGGTTAGGTATAGAAAATACTATAATGCTTACAGGTGATAGAAAAGATGTTGGAGATTCTGTAGGAAGAGAACTGGGAATTAAAGAAGTCTTTTCCGAGCTACTTCCAAATGAAAAAGTATTAAAATTTGAAAAAATAGAAAAAAATAAAAGTAAAAATAAGAATGTTATCTTTATAGGAGATGGAATAAATGATGCTCCTGTACTGGCTAGAGCGGATGTGGGAGTTTCTATGGGTGGATTAGGATCTGATGCAGCTATTGAAGCGTCGGATATTGTTCTTATGACAGATGAGCCTAGCAAGCTAATTACAGCTATAAAGATATCTAAAAAAACAAGAAAAATTGTTATGCAAAATATAATATTTGCTTTTGGCGTTAAATTTGTTGTTTTAGCCTTAGGTGCATTTGGTATGGCTACTATGTGGCAAGCTGTGTTTGCTGACGTAGGAGTAACGGTACTTGCTGTCCTTAATTCTATAAGGGTATTAAATAATAAAAACTTATGATATTACTGAAGTAGAAACTTTTCTACTTCTTTTTTTATAATGCAGGAAAAAAAGAATTGAATTTTAAGAAAATAATAAGATATTTCTATAAATAAAATCATTTCATCAGAGTATAATCTAATTATAAACAACAAGAGGGGGATAAAAACTATTTTGGATAGTTAGATTTTTATGAACATGATAGATTATATAAAATATTTTTTTAGAAGTGAAGCTGAGTCAATTCCATTTAAAAGCTTTGGATTAGTACATTTTTTATTGATTTTACTAGCTTTAATCGGCTGTGTAGTTTTAATAATGAACAAAGAAAAGTTAAAAGAAACTAAAATTAGTAGGGTGTTAGAAAAGAATTTTCTTTATGTATTAGTATGTCAGCAGTTAATTTTATATTCATGGTATGCTTTTTCAGGAAATTTATCAAATGAGGCTTTGCCTCTTTACCACTGTAGGATTGCAATAATATTTACAATAATTTCTTTTATTACAAATAAAAAAAGTTTCAAGATAGTAGCATCTTATTGGGGATTGGTAGGTTCTGCATTAGCTTTATTTTTTTTGGGGCTTGATCCATACTTATTTCCTCATTACACAGTTTTTTCGTATTTTATTGGACATATAGTTTTGCTTTGGTCTTCGATTTATTTTTTTATAACAGGGGATATTATAGCTGATAAAGAAAGTTTGAAAGAACTTTTAATTTTTACGAACATTTATAATATAAATGTATATATTTTTAATTATTTTAAACATACAAATTATTCTTATTTAAGTGAACCACCGTTTTTAAAAGAAGTAATTTTTAGTTTTATAAGTCCAATAAGCTATACGGTCGGAATTATATTGTTTTTCAACTTAATTATGTCACTAGTTTATAAAATTTTGCAAAAAATTTATATTGTAAATAATAAAAAACAATATTTGTTTAAAATACATGTTAATTCATAATATATTGTGTGGAAAATTAATTTCAATAATAAAAAAATAAATATTCATAGTTTCAAAATATAAAAACTCCAGAAAAATGAATTCTGGAGTTTTGTCTATTTTGAAACTATGAAAGCTATTACAGCGAATAAAATGCTAAGTCCTAAACAGATGTAGCCTAAGCGTGTATATTTTTCAGGACTTTGGTACTCAAGCAAATTTCTTTCTTCTGTTGGTGTTTGTTTTAACTTATATATTGTATAGAAAGATAAACCTGATATTCCAAGAGTAGTTATAGCAATAATTGCTGAAAAAGCTCTTATTATTTCATAAGTTTGTAGCATTATATGATCTCCTTTATTTATGTTATAAATAAAATTATACCATAAATAAATCCTGATTTATTATTTAAAAAACTCCTTTAATTCACGAACAAATTTACTTTCTTCTTCTATTTGAGGAGCATGGCCTGAATTTTCAAAAACTACTTCTTTATATTTACCCCCATTTTCTTGATATTTTTCTAAAACATATCTTGTTTGTTTAACCATAGGTTGAGGTGGGTATTCTTTTTCTCCTGGCCAATCTGGAAGAATATTAAGTTTTCCAAGATTTCCAATATCAAGAAAACTTGCATCGGACACTATTGAATCCTTTACTCCCCTAAACCAAATTACTGGAACTTTAGGTTCTATAGTAGAAAAACTTTCTAAATTAACATATTTAGGGCTCATGCAGTTTCCAGTTCCTCTTTCACCAGGGCCAAAAAATGGCCAGTATGTTGAGGGCTTAAAATCTCCTGGATAAAAATCTTCACCGATTTCCATTAACAGCATTGATTTTACAAAAAGTTCCTTTAAATCATCTTCGACTTTATAGTCAGGTGCGAATAATGTTTTTAAAACATTTTCTGCAGATGTGGAAGAATCAGTTCCTAAAGTTTTATTTTTAAGATCATTTACAAACTTAGGATTTGTACCTCCTGCTCCTGTTCCAGAATAATCGGGATTATTACTTTCTCCTGTCTCTAATTTTGTTCCTGAATATCCATATGGAGAAAGAGGATTTATAAGACCTATTCCAGAAATATCACTCGGATAATCTATTGCATACTGCATTGCAACTCCACCACCCATTGACCAGCCAACAAATATAGGTTTTTCTATATTTAGTTTTTTTATAAAGCTTCTAATATCTTCAGACCAGACTCTAACTCCTTTTGTTGAATCAATAGGAAGCTTCTCTGTATATCCATATCCTCTTAAATCTGGTGAGTAAATATGAAAATCATCTTTAAGCTTATCTATGGTAGGTATGTAGAATAAATTTGATGATGTATTACCATGAAGTAAAATCAAGTTATTTTTATTTTCCTCTCCAGCTTCTAAATAAGACACTTCTAAGCGATCAGTTTGAATTTGTTTTTGTTTTAGTTCTTTATACATTTTAACCTCTCCTTTATATATATAGTATATGTAATATTATAATAAGTAAATAATTAATTAACATATAACAGATTTTTCGAAAACCATACAAGATTAGCTATAATAGGGTGGAACTAAAGTTCATATTTTAGTATGATGTAATATGTATTAAGACATTAGTAAGATGTTGATTTACTCGATATTTTAAATTTTAGGAGGATATGAAAATACAATGAAGAAAAAAATTATTGCTTCTCTATTAGCAGGTTTTATGGTTTTAGGTGCTGCTTGTGGAACAAAAGATGAAGAAGCTACTGACACTCCAGCTGAAACACCAGTTGAATCGGAAGCATCAGAAGATGGTGAATTAGTTGAGATTGAAAACAACAAAGGAAAAGCTTTTGCAGAAGTAGAGGACTTTTTCAAAGAAAACTTTGAAGTTCAAGTTCAAGAATCTCCAAGTGATACTGTTGAGGAGGGTGTAATTATATTACAATCCCCAAGCTCAGGTAAGATTAAAAAAGGTGGCAGAGTTAGCTTTGTAGTAAGTAATGGCGAACCTGTTCCTGTAGAAGAAGATGAAGAATAAAAAATAAGTTTTAAAAAAAGGCAAGATTATTATATCTTGCCTTTTTTCAATAAAACTATTCTGGTTTTCTTTTGTATCTTATAATTTCTTCAGACAATAATGGCAGTATCTCTACAGCATCTCCAACTATACCAAGATTTGCAACACCAAATATAGGTGCATTCTTATCTTTGTTAATAGCTATAATATAATCTGATTTTTCCATTCCAGCTAAATGCTGAACGGCACCAGATATTCCGCATGCTATATAAACCCTTGGTTTAACAGTTTTACCTGTTTGTCCTACTTGTATGTTCTTATCAGCAAGTCCTTCGTCAACAGGCGCTCTAGAGGCACCTACCTCTGCATCTAAAAGATCAGCGCATTCCTTTAATACATCGAAATTATCGCCTACTCCTCTTCCACCTGCGATTATAATATCAGCTTTGCTAATATCAATTCCTTTAAAGTCTTTAGTTGATACTTCAAGAATTTTTATATCATCTGTAAGTTTACTTTCATCTACATCTCTTTTGATGATTTCAAAATCTCTGGATTTGTCTAACTTCATAACATCCATTACACCTGGTCTTATAGTAGTCATTTGAGGTCTCTTTGTTTCATTAACAATTGTACCAAATAAATTTCCACCAAAAGCTGGTCTTGTAACGTATAGTAATGAAGAATCATCTTTTTCAGGCTCAAACTCTAATAGTGTAGCGTCTGCAGTTAGTCCTGTATCACATCTAGCCGCAACTCTTGGAGCTAAGTCTCTTCCAAGAACTGTACCTGGGATCAAAAAGATATCAGGTTTGTACTCATTTATAATATCATCTATAAGACTCGTATAAATGTTAGTATTGTAAACAGCAAGTTTAGGACTTTTCACATAAATTATTTTATCTGCACCATGATGACCTAAATTATCTAGTTTATCATTTTCAATATCACCAATAACTACAGCAATAACCTTATATCCTAGTTTTGGTCTGCTTTCTATAAGTCTTCTTGCTTCTCCAAGTAGTTCTAAGCCTGAAATATTGAAATTATCATTTGTTATTTCGCAAAATACATAGATATCTTTATACTCATTTATATTCATTATTTATTTCCTCCTTTTCCGATATAATTATTATCTAGAAGTTGTTCAAATATTCTATGAGCAGCTTCCTTAGAGGATCCTTCAAACAAATCCAGCTCATTATATACTTCTTTTGCAAAAGTTTTTTTAACTTTTGTAGGAGAACCTTTAAGTCCAATATCTTCAATGTCTATATCTATATCATCAAAGCCCATAACTTTTATATCTTTTTCAAATGCATGATTAATATCGTAAACATTCATATATCTTGGTTTAGATGAGCTACTTAGAGTTGTTATTAACACAGGTAGTTCACCTTCAATTACTTGATAAGTATCTTCAAGAGATTTTTTTACTTTTATTTTATTATCATAAACATCTAGAATATCTTCTACATAAGTAATTTGGGAAATTCCAAGTTTTTCAGCAGTTTGAGGACCAACTTGAGCTGTATCTCCATCGATTGCTTGTCTTCCTGCTATTACAAGGTCATATTTCATTGTTTCAATTACTGCACCTAAGGTATTTGAAGTAGCCCATGTGTCTGCACCACCAAATCTTCTATCAGTAACAAGAACGCATTTATCTGCACCTCTTGCATATAACTCTCTAAGCATATTTTCAGCATTAGGAGGTCCCATAGTGACACAAGTTACATTTGCTCCTTTAGTTTCTTTTAACCTTAATGCAAGTTCCAGCCCTGCTAAATCGTCTGGATTAATTATTGTAGGAACACCTTTCCTAATAAGAGTTCCTGTTTCTTTATCAACTTTCATTTCTGTTGTATCGGGAACTTGTTTTAATAAAACTATTATATCCATTTAACTCTCCTTTACCTATCTTAATAGAAAACCTGAAATAACCATTTTTTGAACTTCAGATGTTCCTTCATATATTTCTGTTATTTTAGCGTCTCTAAACATTCTCTCTACAGGGTAGTCTCTTGTGTAACCATAACCACCAAATAACTGTATAGCCACTTTAGTAACATCCATAGCAATATCAGATGCATAAAGCTTTGCCATTGCTGCTTCTTTAGTATAACGCTTTCCTTGGTCCGCTAAAGCTGCTGCTCTAAAAGTAAGTAGTCTAGCTGCATCAATTTTTGTTTGCATATCTGCAATTTGGAACTGGGTATTTTGAAATTTTGCAATAGATCTACCGAATTGTTCTCTTTCTTTTACATATGAAATAGCTTCATCAAGTGCACCTTGAGCAATTCCAACAGCTTGAGCTGCTATACCGATTCTTCCACCATCTAGAGTAGCCATAGCTATTTTAAAGCCCGAATTTTCTTTTCCAAGTAAATTTTCTTTAGGAACAACCATATCTTTGAAAATTAATTCAGTTGTTGAACTTCCTTTGATTCCTAGTTTTTTCTCAACTTTTCCTACAGAAAAACCAGGTGTATCTTTCTCTATAATAAATGCAGAAATACCTCTAGTACCTTTTTCTTTATCTGTCATTGCGAATATAATAAATATATCTGCATATCCACCATTTGTAATAAATACTTTAGATCCATTTATAATATAATTGTCACCATCTTTTATAGCGACTGTTGTTTGCATTGACGCGTCAGATCCAGCTCCAGGTTCTGTAAGTCCAAATGCACCAAGTTTTTCACCTGTAAGTAAAGGTCTTAAAAAAGTTTCTTTTTGGTAATCATCTCCATATGTATATATAGGATGAGCTCCAAGTGATGTATGAGCTGATAAAATTACTCCAGTTGTACCACAATGTTTTGAAAGCTCTTCAACTGCGATAGCGTATGAGATAGTATCTCCATCAGATCCGCCATATTCTCTTGGAAATGGTATTCCCATCATACCTAGTTTTGCCATTTTTTCAACAGTTTCTTCTGGAAATCTTTCTAGTTCATCAACTTCCGCTGCGATTGGCTTAACTTCATTTTCTGCAAATTCTTGAAATAGTTTTTTTGTTAGAGCCTGTTCTTTATTTAAATTAAAATCCATATTATCCTCCTATTTTGGTGGCATTACAGTTGCTTTTCCTGTAACGACAACTTCATCATTTTGATTTTTAGCTATTGTTTCAAAAACTACAATATTTTTTTCTTCTTTTATTTCAATAACTTTAGCTGAAGCAGTTATAGTATCATTAAAACGCACAGGTTTAGTAAACTTTAAATCCTGCCCAAGATAAATAGTTCCAGCTCCAGGTAGTTGTGTTCCAAAGATTGTAGAAAAATATGATGCTGTTAGCATTCCATGAACTATTCTTCCTTTAAAAAATGTTTTCTTTGCATATTCTTCGTTGAAATGCGCAGAGTTTAAATCTCCAGTCACTCCTCCAAATAATACAACATCAGTTTCTGTTACTGTTCTACTATATACAGAAACATCTCCTAGTTTAATTTCATTTATTTTTTTACCAATCATTATTTTGACCTCCATCAAGTTAAATAGTTAACAAGAAATACGTTTACACAAACATGAAGGTATTATCATGTTACAGTATTATTATAGCTCATAAGAAAATTAAATCAATAGAAAAATGAAAAAATAGTTAAAAAATAATCAAAAGCTTTAATTTATAAAGTTGTTGAAAAAATAGTGTATGTATTGATTTAGCAATAATCATGTCACTTTGGTGATAAAAATGAATGATAAATGCCTTATAACACTCATACTATGAAATTTCCAACATAAGACAGCAAATAAGTTGACACTAAAAGGTTAATATTATATTCTAGACATGAGATGTGTATCAGGTTTCATGTAAAGGATTAACATATTTGGGGTGGATATGTGTAATCCGTTGAAAGATTAGCATATATTTAACAATAATTTAGGAGGAAAGAAATGAGATTACAAGATAAGATAGCTGTAGTTACTGGTGGAGCAAGAGGGCTTGGGCAATCTATGGCAGAGCTTTTTGCTAAAGAAGGAGCTAAAGTTGTAGCGGTTGATATGTCAGATTTAACATATGAAAATGAAAATGTTGAAGGATATAAACTAGATGTATCTGATTCTAAGGCTTGCGAAGAATTCGTTAACTATGTTGAAGATAAATATGGAAAAGTTGATGTACTAGTTAATAACGCGGGTATTACAAGAGATGCTCTTACAAGAAAGATGACAGATGAAATGTGGGACTTAGTTATAAATGTTAATTTAAAAGGTGTGTTTAACTTAACAAGACTAATAGGACCAAAAATGGTAGAAAATAAAAAAGGTTCAATTATTAATATATCTTCTGTTGTTGGAGAGTTTGGAAATATAGGACAAGCAAATTATGCTGCTACAAAAGCAGGAGTAATAGGTCTTACAAAAACATGGGCAAAAGAATTTGCAATGAAAGGTGATCAAGTTAGAGTAAACGCTATATCACCTGGATATACAATGACTGACATACTTAAAACTGTACCGGAAGATTTATTAAAGAAATTTGCATCACAAACTATGCTTGGAAGACTTGCTGAGCCAGAAGAAATAGCAAAAGCAGCTTTATTTTTAGCATCAGATGATGCATCATACGTAACAGGACACAATTTAAGTGTTAATGGTGGAATGAGACTTTAGGAGGTTATCAATATGACAAATGTCGGAATATTAGGAACAGGTATTTATATTCCAGATAATTACATGACAGCAAAAGAAATATCTGAAGCAACTAAAGGTACATGGACTGAGGAAGCAGTTATTGAAAAACTTGGAATAGTTAAAAAACCTATGCCAGGCAAAGATGATGGAACTCAAGAAATGGGAGCTAGGGCTGCACTTGATGCACTAGAAAACACAGGGCTTGATCCTTTAGATATTGATGTAATTTTAGGAATTGGAGAAGAATGGAAAGAATATCCTTTAACAACATCTTCTTTATATATACAGGATAAAATAGGTGCTACAAATGCATGGGGAATTGATATGGCTAATAGATGTTGTACAACAGTTACAACTATGAAAATGGCTAAAGACATGCTTATGAATGATGATGAAATAAATACTATTTTAATTGCTGGTGGATATAGAAATGTAGATTTTGTAGATTATACAGATAAAGATATGTCTATGATGTACAATCTAGGCGCAGGTGGTGGAGCAATTATACTCCAAAAGAATTTAAATAAAAACTTACTACTTGGGTCTCACATGATTGCAGATGGATCATTATCAAGAACAGCTGGTGTTGAGATAGGAGGAACTGTTAATCCTATAACAGCTGATAATTATAAAGAAGCGGCTAAAAGTCTAAGACTTATGGAAGCTAAGAAAATGAAAGATAGATTAAATGAAGTATCTATGCCGAACTGGTTTAAATGTATAGATAAATCTCTTGAGAAATCAGATCTTACAAGAGAAGATTTAGATTATCTATCAGTACTTCATATGAAAAGATCTGGACACAAATGGATGTTAAATGAATTAGGACTAAATGATGAACAGTCAATTTACCTTGAAGATTATGGACATATAGGGCAAATTGATCAGATTTTATCATTACATTTAGCTCTAAAAGAAGGTAAGGTGAAAGATGGTTCCGTAATATCCATGATAGCTGCAGGAATTGGCTATGTGTGGGCAGCAAATGTAATTAAATGGGGTGAGAGTTAATTGGCTACATTTATTCAAATAATACTGAGAAGTTTAGAAACTGGTAGTATATATGCTTTAGCTGCATTAGGTATTATAATTATTTATAGAACATCTTACGCAACAAACTTTGCGCAAGGTGCTGTAGCAATGTTTAATACATATGTAGTTACTCTTTTATTTGGACAAGTTGGATTACCACTATGGCTTGCAATTATAGGAGGAATCTTAAGCGCTATAGTTACTGGTGTTTTAATAGATATCGTTGTAATTAGACATACTAAAAACGTTTCTATTGTAGGAAAACAAATAATTACCTTAGGTTTAGTTATGATTGTAGTTGGTTTTGCACCATTATTATTTGGAGTAGATCCTTTAAGGCTACCTCGTTTAATATCAAATGGAGATTTATCTATATTTGGAGCTTCAATATCTTATAATGGACTCTTTAATATAGCACTTGGTTTAGCAATTATGCTTTTACTATTTTATATTCTTCAAAATACAAAATGGGGCCTTGCTATTAGAGTAACAGCATCCAATGAACCAGTAGCAAGACTTATGGGTGTTCCAACGAAAAGAGTTACAATGGCAGCATGGGCAATAGCAGGAGTACTTGGTGTAATAGCTGGTGTAATGACAGCTCCAATGACATCTGTAACCTTACAACTAATGGATGAAGTTCAAATAACAGCTCTAGTTGCAGTTGTACTCGGAGGTTTCCAAACATTCTATGGACCAGTATTAGGTGCATATATAATGGGAATTACAAGGAATTTACTTTTATATTACGTTTCATCAGTATGGGGTGGACAAATAC
>JAAZDF010000090.1 GCA_012512905.1 Clostridium sp. | reverse complement strand
CTTCAAGAAAGTATCTAAATATGGATGAATATTATCAATTTATCAATGATCAACAGTCAGCAAAGAACGAGGCTGCTGCTTAAATTAATATAGCCGAGGAATTTACCCACTAATAAGGACTTGACTAGGAACAGTTAGAATCTTTAATAAAAACTAATGGTACATCAACTATAGCAAAAAAAGAGATAGCATCTATTTTAGATATTAGCCTTGCGACCCTATATCGCAAGCTTAAAAAGTATAATTTATAGTAAAATTATACTCCTAAACATTTATATTAATGAAAAATAATTAAGTTATCCCACCGCTTAAGCTGTGGAATTTAGTAGATAAATACAGCAAGAATACTAATTCAGACTATTAATTATTAATAAATATTTTGAAAATATAGTCATTTCAGTCAAAAAAAATAACACAAGACAAAACAAATCATTTGATATAAAACATTTGAAAAATCTTAAAGAAATAATAGCGCTCGAGATGAAATTGATAAGACGTGTACGACATATATCCAGATAAAAAGGAGGTAATACCAGATGAGGTATATCAAAAAAGAAAATGTGCCAAACTACCCAACGGACCTTTATTAGTTTCTAATAAGCATCAGTTAAAGTTGAATTGCTATTACCAAAAACTTTAAAGCCGGCATATCGTTATGATATGCCGGCTTTTGATCTAGCTATGCTTTATTCGAGTTTTAAAGAAACTACTAGAAGCTTTTATAGCTGGATATAATCCTGATATGATGCTTAATGGTAATACTGCGATCATGTATACTGTAAACATTAGGATTAGCGCAATAAGGAAAAGGATAATACTAAAAAGATAAAATTAAACAATCAAAGAAAGATAAATATAATTATGAAAAATTCTAAAACTCAATTTGAGACTTTAACATGTTCACCTTGCATATTTAAAGTAGAGGGTGCAATAAAGAAAATATAAGAAACTGAGACAGATATAATAAAAACGCTGTTTAATTTTAGCGAGGTAAAACTAGATTTTGATGAAGAATAACTTCGGTAAGAAAGATTGAAGATTCAATAATTAGGGTTGACTATGAAGTCAAAAGTTCTAAAGTAAAATAAATAAAAGCTTAAATTCTTTATTTTACCGACTTGAGTCTTTTATTAACAATGGTATTTCCCATAAGATATGGTATAATGTTAGTTAGTAATAAAATATTTAATTGTATAAGGGAGGATATTTATGAAATCTTTAAAAGGAACAAAAACAGCAGAAAACCTAATGAAATCATTTGCCGGAGAGTCTCAAGCTAGAATGAGGTATACATATTATTCATCAAAAGCAAAAAAGGACGGGTATGTTCAAATTTCTAATATATTTATGGAAACAGCAGAAAATGAAAAAGAACATGCTAAAAGATTCTTTAAATTCCTAAGTGAAAGCTTAGAAGGTGAAACTGTAGAAATAAATGCTGAATTTCCAGTGGCATTAGGAGATACAAAATCAAATTTATTTGCAGCAGCTGAGGGCGAAAAGGAAGAGTGGACAGATCTTTATCCAAGTTTTGCAGACGTAGCTGATGAGGAAGGATTTCCTAGCATAGCATATGTTTGGAGGGAAATTGCAGAAGCAGAAGAGCGCCATGAACTAAGATACAGAAAACTGTTAGCAAATATTGAAAATAATACAGTATTTGAAAAAGATGAAGAAGTAGAATGGAAGTGCAATAATTGTGGTTACATACATAAAGGCAAATCAGCACCAGAGAGATGCCCAGCGTGTGATCATCCACAAGCTCATTTCGAAGTATTTCATGAGACTTATTAAGGTAAATAATACAGACATTATTTAGTGTCTTAGATTGAAGGTAAACCCCTAAAAACAGAAAATGTTTTAGGGGTTTTACTGTATTAAAAACAGAAAATCTTAAAGCCGAAGTTTTGTATGTCTATTTATATTTTAGTGTATGCTAGAGGAGCAGTATTAATCTTAGGATAAAATAGAAAAACATTTGTGTTATAATATTTAAGTAGAAGTTAGAAAGCTGTTGATTATAAACGTATGAATATGGGTACTTTTGAAGAAAGGGTTGGAATTGATATGGTTAATAGTAAAAAGGTAATAAATACGGATATTTCCAACTTTATTTATACTTTTAGAGGGAACCAAATAATGATAGATAGTGATTTGGCTATTTTATATAAAGTAGAAACAAAAGTGCTTAATCAAGGAGTAAAAGGTAAAAAATAAATTTCATATAAATAATGATTCTGTTGAGATGGTTAACGAAATCCTTAAAGAATATAACTTAATGGCTATCCGAGAATAAGTGACCAGGTAAATATCAGGAAGTTTACAGTTTGGTAAGATGAATAATACAAGCCCATGATTATAGTTATCCTGCGCCTGTTTTTACATATCCGAAGCTTACGGGAGATAAGGTGTTTGAAAACTGACAGTTTGAGGTAATAATAGTGTATAATGAATT
>JAAZDF010000089.1 GCA_012512905.1 Clostridium sp. | reverse complement strand
TATTGGATTCCTAAAAGAGAAGAAGAAGGATATGGATTAAATGAGGATAGAATAAAAAGCCTTAAAATTGATGGTGCAGGTTTGTTATTAACTTGTGATAATGGAATATCAGCTTTATCTGAAATTGAACTAGCTAAATCTCTAGGGATGAAGGTAGTAATTACGGATCATCATTTAGTGAGTTTAGATGAAAATGGAGATGACCTATTACCAGTTGCAGACGCTATCATAAATCCTAATAGACAAGATGATTTATATCCCTTCAAAGAGTTTTCTGGAGCTGGCATTGCCTACAAATTCTCAAAGGCTTTGTTTAGTGCTTATAAAAAAGATTTCACCATTATAGAAGACTCTTTACTTGAACTCGCAGCAATAGGAACTGTTACGGATATAGTTTCTCTTAGGGACGAAAATAGGATAATCGTTAAAGAAGGATTAAAAGTTTTAGAAAATACAAATAATATAGGACTAAAATCTTTGATAGAAGCAAGTGATTTAAGTGAAAATAAAATAAATACATACCATTTAGGTTTTATAATAGGCCCTGCTATTAACGCCAGTGGAAGAATTTCAAATGCAAAAAAAGCTGTTGAATTGATGATAACAAAAAATGAAAACAAGGCTAAAAATCTTTCTAGAGAGCTTGTAGACCTTAATAGAAAAAGGCAGGAATTAACTCAAGCTGCCTTAGAGTCAAGTTTGGATCTTATGAGTACAGGAGATTATGACAATGATAATATTATTGTTTTGTATGATGAAAATGCTCATGAAAGCATTGTAGGTATAGTTGCGGGGAGATTAAAAGAAATATATAATAAACCTACGATTGTTTTATCAAAAGGGAAAGACTCTTTAAAGGGGTCTGGCAGAAGTATTGATGAATACAATATTACAATGGGCCTAGAAAGGTCAAAAGAACTGCTAATATCTTATGGGGGGCACCCAATGGCCTGTGGCCTTAGTTTAAAAGAAGAAAATCTTAGTGATTTTAGAGAAAGTATAAATAGAACTTTAAATAAAGTATATAGTAGGAAAATTTTTATAGATGTTCCCCTTAGCTTAGAAAAGTTATCTGAAAATATTATAGGTGAAATTTCAATGTTAGAGCCTTTTGGAGCAGGAAACAGTAGACCGAATTTTGGTGAAAAAAATGTATTAATAAAAGAAACTAAATTTATTGGTAAAGAAAAAAATCACATAAAGTTCAGGTTTAAGAAAAACAGTGTATTTGTAGATGGCATTTATTTTAATGGAAGTGAAAAATTCTTAGAAAATGTAAATGAGTTTTTTAATGAAAACTATGGTGTTTATGATACGATAGAGGATATATTTGTGGATATAATATATGCACCAGAAATAAATGAATATATGGGGTATAGAAATGTTCAGCTTAATATTAAGGACTTTAGAATAATAAATTGATAAAAAAACTGGCCATATACTATTAAAGTATAAAGGCCAGTTTTTTTATTTTTTATACATTAAACTTTCTTCATAAGGATATGAGCTATTAAGCTCTCCCATAGCAAAAAATCTTTTTCCAGTTTTAGAGCTATAATAGCAAGTCATTAGGGATATAACTGGTTTCTCTTGTATCTCAGAAATCTCATCATCAATATAGTAAACAGCTGTATCTGGAACTACACTAGCTTCATAGACTTTATATTCGTATATATTTTTTTTATCTGTAAGTTTTATAATATCTCCAACTTTTACATCCATGAGGGCTCCGAAAAGCACGTTTTTATTTTTTGAGTAGTGGCCAGCTATAGGATAATTTCCTTGGCCCATTATTTGATTTTCTCTCATAGTAGCCGAACCAGCAAGAAGATTAGTGTTATTTATACCTTTAAAAACAGGTATATTTAAATTTATGCTTGGTATTGTAAGTTGTCCTATGATTAAATCTTTATTTGCTTTGTTCTCATTAAGTAATGTACTTGTTACTTCAATGTCTTCAATGATAGAATAATCAAATTCTGCCTCATTGTCTAAATTTTTTTCTAGCTCTATAGGCTCCATTTCAATAACATCTTTTACAGACTCTTTAACTTTTGATTTAAGATAAAAATTAGTGAAAGTAGGTATTAACATAATGATTATACCTATTATAATTAATAAAGATGCAAAAATCTTTTTCATAATTACTCCTCTTTAAATGACAATTTGAGAGATTAAAATTATTCAATGATGTAAGGATATTATTTTAAATTGCAATTAATCCCAGTGTTATAAAGAAAATTCTCCTATAAACGTTAAAAGAAAATTCAAAAGTTTTTTAATGAAAATAAGAAAACACCTTGAAGAAAATAAGCTAATAACACAAGAGTTATACTAATAAAACACTTATAAACTGATATAAATAATATAAGTTCTTTGATTGTAATATGGAAAGTATCGTATAAAAACCAACTAGATATAATTATAAAACCTTGCCAGAATTAAATTTATCTACATTATTTTTCATCAAGATAAATATATTTTCCTATTCTCTTTACTGCTTGTTCTCTATCAAACACATAGTAATATATGCCATTAATCATTTGTCCTTCACCATAATCGTCTTCAGGAAATCTATTTTGTTCAATAGTTGTTATTCCATTTGTAATAACAGAAGTGCCTATTCCCATAATTTCTGTAGAACTCATATTAGTAGTAACGAGAGGTAAAATTTCGCTTAAAATTGAAGGATAAGATGTAACAGGTCTTGTTAGAAGTTTATTTATTATTGCTTCTATAACATTTCTTTGTCGTTCTGCTCTATTAAAATCGCTATCTATTTTTCTTATTCTACTATAAGCAAGAGCTTGATTTCCTGAAAGATTATAAGTTCCTGCACCTGATACACCTGGCATTTTAGTAGATTCTGCATTTGTTATTGTTATTTCAATCCCACCTATAGTATCTATTATTTTAGGCATAGTTGTGAAATTAACAGTAGCATAATCTTTAATATTTAAATTGAAATTTGAATTTAAAGTTCTAAGAGCAAGTTGAGGTCCTCCAAAAGCATAAGCGTGATTGATCTTATCAAGACCTCTTTCAGGAATATTAACATAAGAATCTCTTATTATAGAAGATAACTTAATCTTTTTTGAATTCCTATCCACTGTTACAATCATTATGGAATCACTTCGGCCTCTTTGACCTTGCTCTGCATCTATGCCAAAAAGAGCAACATTTGTAATTCCTTTAACTTCTTCAAAGAAATATTCATTTACTCCATTATCAGCACCTTCCTTTATTCCTAAATCTGAATCAGTATCAGAGATAGATTCTTTTTCTGTTAAATCTAATAAATTATGTAAATATGCATAACCAAATCCAATAGAAAACAATATAATTGCAAGAAATGATAATAATGCT
>JAAZDF010000088.1 GCA_012512905.1 Clostridium sp. | reverse complement strand
TTACTCTGAAGGATCGTTCCAATAGAAATAAAAAAGTGGTTTTAGTAGAAGGATACATGGATTTTATTGGTCTCCGTCAAAGAGGTATACTAAATGTTGTAGCAACTCTAGGTACTGCGTTAACAAAAGAACAAGCTAAACTAATTAAAAAATATAATGACACAGTTTATATTTCATTTGATTCAGATGAGGCAGGCCGAAAAGCTACTCTTAGAAGTCTGGATATATTAAAAGAAGCAGGACTTGAGGTTTTTATAATAAATATGCCTAAAGGACTGGATCCCGATGACTATATAAAAAAGCATGGAAAAGATGCTTATGTAAGTCTTATAGATACTGCTTTTCCCCTTATTGATTATAAACTTTATACACTTAAAGAAAAAGATGATATAAATGATGATCAGGGAAAAATTAATTATGTAAAAAATGCAGTGGATATACTTAAAACTTTGAATCCTGTAGAAAGAGATGTTTATGTAAGAAAAATAAGCGCAGAGACTGATATTTCAGAAAGTGCAATACAATCAATGCTAGGTATAAAAAGTTATAATAATGAAGGTTATAATAGAACGACTAGTAGCAATGACAGAAGAAATAAGGGCACTCCGCAAAGAAATTATAGTCCAGGTAAGGAAAATATAAATCAAATATTTTTAGAAAGAGGCTATGTTAAAGCAGGGCGAGGGCTTTTAAGAATATTAGCATTTAATAAAAATGAGTTGTCATATGAAATAAAAGAAGATGATTTTATCAATACAAGTCATAAAAATATATTTCGTTTAATAGATAGTTATGAAGGTGATGATGATAAAATAATAAGCTATATTGAAAGTAAATGTGATGATGTTACGATGTCCAAAGAATGGACTATAATAACTAAAAATACTGAAATACCAGATTTAGATATAGATATATTAGCTAAAGATTTTATAGATACATTAGAATATTATAAAAAAATTGGATCTCAAAAAAAGTTAATGGATGAAATTAAAAAGTTAGAGCAAGAAGGAAAATTAGATGATTCATTAAGATTGGCCGCAGAACTAATCAATTTGCAAAAAAACCTTGGGAGGTAATATTTTGACAGAAAAAGTTATAAAAAAAGATGATATTTTAAAAGAAGCTGTTGAGAGTCTTAAAAAAGAAAAGAAAACAAAAACTAAAGCAAAACCAAAAGCAAAAGCAAAGGGAAAAGAAAAAGTTGGTATGAAGCAATTAAGTGACCGTGAATTCCAATTAGATGTTATAAAAAAAATAATTGAAAAAGGAAAAAAGACTGGATCTATAAAGCAAAAAGAAATACTTGATGATCTTCAGGAAATAGATCTTACAACAGAGCAGATAGATCAAATATATGAAACTTTAGAATCACTTAATATAAGTATTTTAGAAGATGATGAAGAGGAAGAAGATAAGAAGGAAAAGAAAAACATTTCTGTTCCGGCAGGGGTTGCAATAGACGATCCTGTTAGGATGTATTTAAAAGAAATAGGTAGGGTAGATCTACTAACAGCTGAAGAAGAAGTAGTTTTAGCTAAAAGAATTGAAGCTGGTGACGAAGTAGCATTTATGGAATTAGCAGAAGCTAATTTAAGACTTGTTGTTTCCATAGCTAAGAGATATGTTGGTAGAGGAATGCTTTTCCTTGACCTTATTCAAGAAGGAAACCTTGGACTTATGAAAGCAGTTGAAAAGTTCGACTATACTAAAGGTTTTAAATTCTCCACATATGCAACTTGGTGGATAAGACAAGCAATAACAAGAGCTATAGCAGACCAAGCTAGGACGATTAGAATTCCAGTTCATATGGTTGAAACTATAAATAAACTAATTAGAATAGAAAGGCAGCTACTTCAAGAACTTGGAAGATCCCCTAAACCTGAGGAAATAGGAGAAATAATGGAAATTCCAGCTGAAAAAGTTAGAGAAATTATGAAAATTGCTCAGGAACCTGTTTCTTTAGAAACTCCAATTGGAGAAGAAGAGGATAGTCATTTAGGAGATTTTATACCTGACTCTGATGCTTTAGCTCCAGAAGATGCAGCTGCATTTACAATGCTTAAAAACCAGCTAAACGAAGTTTTAGATACCTTAACACCAAGAGAAGAAAAAGTTTTAAAACTTAGATTTGGTTTAGATGATGGAAGACCAAGAACACTTGAGGAAGTTGGAAAAGAGTTTAATGTAACAAGAGAGAGAATAAGACAAATAGAGGCTAAGGCTCTTAGAAAATTAAGACATCCTTCAAGAAGTAAAAAACTAAAAGATTATTTAGAATAAAATAAAAAAATTTAAATAAACTTTAAATGAGCCTTTGAAACATGATATATTAGTATAGATGTTTTAAAGGTTTTTTTAAAATTAAATTATATTTTAAAGAATGAGTTTTAGATTAATAAAAGCTATAATAATAAAGAAGGTGATATATAAATGTATAAAGCTGATGAAACTAAATTTAGTAACGTTTTACTTATAATATTAGCTATAGCACTAATAGGTCTTATAATAGTTCTAGATAGAAATATTGATATAAGCATGAGACTTAGAAGTTCATTTATTTTAGTTATAATATCAGTAATTATCGTGTCATTACAATTATATATATTTATTAAAAGCTTGTACTATGAATTTACAGATAAGCATCTTGTCATAGGAAGTTCTTTAAAATGGTACAATATTTATATAGAATACGAAAATATTTTAGCTTTTGATACAAGGGTTAATCTAATTAATAAAATAGGTATATATGCTTTTTTTGGTAAAAGATTTTTTATAGGAAAAGGTAATATTGAAGGTATAGGAAAAACAAGACTTTATGTTACAAACTCAAAAAAAAATATATATATTATGACAGAGAAAGAAATTTATTCAATATCGCCTAAAGATCTTGATGGTTTTACCAGAGAACTTAAAAACAGGGATATAAGCCATGAAAGAATAAGTAGAGATATAACTGAAGAAGATGTTTTAGAAAGTGATGAAATTGCAAAAAGATTTTTTTTGCTTAATTTTATACTTATTTTAACAGTAATATTTGTGCCAATTATTATTTACTATATGGGATATTTACCTGCTTATATACCAAGATTTAGCACAATGAACAATTTGAGTATCTTTATAGATGTAAATGAATATTTAAATAGAGTCTATATGACAGGAGCTTTAAGTTTTTTATTCTTAGCTGTTATGACTTTATTTTCAAGAATTTACTCAAAAATAGATATACTCTACCATTATAAAATACTGTTTATACCTTTAATTGTCGCTGTCTTTAGACTTTTGTTTTTATTAAATGATTTAGCGCTTATATATGGGAGGATTTAGTTTGGATTTGGGCATAAGATTAAAAAATATTATTGACATTTTGCCAGACCTAGATAAAGTAGCTGATATTGGTACTGACCATGGATATGTACTTATTAAATTGATAAAAAAAAATAAAATTAAATATGGAATAGCATCAGACAATAAAATAGGGCCATTAAACAGGGCGAAAAAAAATGCTGAATTATATGGAATAAAAAATAAAATTGACTTTAGGTTAGGGTCTGGATTATCGACTGTAAAAGTAAATGAAGTGAATGGAGCTATATTTGCTGGTATGGGTTCTTATTTGATAAAAGATTTAATAGAAAAAGATATAGATAAAATAAAAAAAATGGACTGCATATTAATTCAACCAGCTCAAAACATTGAAATTATAAGAGAGTATATATATAATGGACCTTTTAAGGTAATAAAAGAAGATATGATAAAAGAAGAAGATAGGTTTTATCAATATATTCTTTTTAAATATGATGGCAATGGTAAAAGTAATGGAGAAAGTCCAAATACCTATATAAATAAAAAATATAATTATAAATTAGCTTTAAATTATCCGGAAAAAAGAAATAATATAATATTAGAGTATTTGGATTATGAGATAAATAATAATTTGGATGTTTTAAATAAAATAACTGAAAATAATGAAAAAACCGAAGAAAAAAAAGAAAAGCTGTACAATGAGATAAAAAATTATGAGGAGATAAAAAATGGCTTTAAAAGTTAAAGATTATGCAAAATTTATTGAATCGAAAGCACCTATTATATATAAAGAGAAGTATGATAATGTAGGACTTATGATTGGTAATGAAAAGGATAAGATTAAGGGAATACTTTATTCTATGGATACAACTTTAGAAGTTATAAAAGAAGCTAAAGAAAAAGGAGCAAATTTAATAGTTTCCCACCATCCTCTTCTTTTTAAAAAACCATCAAGTATTACAAATGAATCAATACAAGGACAAAAAATAATTAATTTGATAAAAAGTGGTATAAGTGTATACGCAGCTCACACAAATTTAGATTCAGTTAAAGACGGTATGAATGATACTATAGTGGAAATGTTTGGTTTTAAAGATTTTGATATATTAGACCAATGTGAATTTGACTACGATAGTGGAATTGGTAGAATAGTTTCTCTTGGTAGAGGAATGACTTTAAAGGATTTTATAGAAAAAACATCAAATGTACTTGAAACTAAAAATATTAGGTATACAGGAAATCTAGATAAAAAAATTAGGCGAATTGCTATAATTAATGGTAGTGGAGAGAGCTATTTTGATTTAGCTATAAAAGAAGGTGCTGATTGTATTTTAACAGGAGATACTACATACCATGGAGTGCAAGAACTTGAAGAAATGGGAATAGCAGTTGTAGACCCTGGACATTTCAATTCAGAAAAGTTAGTGTATTATAAAATAATGAAAGAATATTCCAAAGAGTTTTTAGAAAATAAGGATATACCTGTTTACTTTAGTGAAAAAGAAAAAGATCCATTTAAATTTTTTTACGAATCATTTTAGAAGAGAATATAAAAAACGATAAGAAGATTTAAAGCTCATTACAATTTACTGAAGTGGTTATTATATAAAAACATAGTAATTTGAATTATGAGAATATTTACAACGAGGTTATACTTTGCTATAATGAAGGTGTGAGTAAGTCAGATAATCGCTGCTAAACTTAAGTTTAGGAGAGGAAAGTCCGAGCATTATAGAGCATGGTGCTGGGTAACTCCCAGTGAGGGTGACCTTAAGGATAGTGCAACAGAGAGATACCGCCTTCATATAGAAGGTAAGGGTGGAAAGGTGAGGTAAGAGCTCACCAGCATACTGGTGACTTTATGGCTATGTAAACCCCATTCAATGCAAGGCCCAATAGAGGGATATGATGGAGCTGCTCGTTTCGTCCCTGGGTGAGCCGCTGGAACTATATAGAAATATATAGTCTAGATAGATGATTATCCAATACAGAACTCGGCTTATAGACTTAGTCGCATAATTTATGAAGAACAAGGCTTTTAAAGGCCTTGTTTTTTGATTTTAGAATTATTTTTTTTTATAAATATATAAACTTGGAGAATCTTAGAAGTTTATTTTTCTAAGGAGATAATGTACTAAATAAAGATAAAATAGGGAACAACCTTAAGTTAATTACAAGGAGGAAGATTGTGGAAAGAGAAAAAATGAAAAATCTAGTAAAAATATTTACAACTGGATTAATCTTAATATTATTAATGGGACCTACTGTTACCAATGCAAAAGAGATGAATAATGTAGATAGGCTTTCAGGTTCTGGTAGAATAGAAACTTCTATAGAAATAAGTAAGAGAGCATATCTAGAAAATAACACAGTTATATTAGCAGGTTACAATGGACAGGCTGATGCATTAACAGGTAGCTTTTTAGCAGGACATGAAAGTGCACCTTTAATGCTTGTTAATAAAAATCAGGTATCTGAATCTTTGCAAAAGGAACTCGTTAAACTTAAAGCTAAAAATATTATACTCTTAGGTGGAGATGGCGTTATAAGTAAGAATGTAGAAAATTATTTATCACAAGAATATAACGTAGTAAGGTATAGTGGCACCAATAGAGTAAACACAGCAATAAATATCATAAAAAATATTAATACAAGCATAAAAGAGGTGTTTTTGGCTCGAGGTTATGATAATTTAGCTGATGCCTTGGCTATTGGGCCAGTGTCCGCAAAAGAAGGTATTCCTGTGCTATTAACTAATACTAACACTCTGCCTAAAGAAACATTAGATTTTATTAAAGATAATGGCATAAAAAAGGTAACTGTTTTAGGTGGAGAAGCTGCAATTAGTAAAAGAGTATTAAATCAAATTCCCGAAAATGTTAAAATAGATAGAATTAATGGAAAAAATAGAGAAGGCACGTCGATTAAAATTGCTGAAATGTATTTTGCGGACCAAAACAATGTGCTAGTTGCAAATGGATATAGCTATATAGATGCATTGACAGGTGGTTACTTAGGTGCTTTAACAAATTCACCTTTAATATTAGTTTCAAAAGATAACTTTACTAATGATATTTTAAAATACATTAATAAAGATATGCCGAATGCTACTCTTTTAGGTGGAGAAACTGTATTGTCAGATAAACTTATGATGAAAATGCAGAAAATCTATGATGAACCAGTAGATGATATTAAACCTGGACAAGTAGAGTTTTATGGTGATTATGAAAGTGTAATACTTGGATATGTGAATGAACATAGAAAAAATCATGGAATAGAACCACTTGCCTTACACCGTATCCTTGTTTCTTCTGCAAGATATAAATCAAAATCAATGATTGAGCATAATTATTTTAATCATTCAAATCCACAGCTTGGAGGAAAAGGGCCAGATGCAATTATTTGGGGTAAATATAATGCCCCTTTTAATAAAATTGGAGAAAATATAGCAGCTTCATATAGGAGTAGTGGCACTGCGAGTGCTAAAGATATATTTGATCAATGGAGAAATTCACCAGGACATAATAGTGCAATGCTTGATCCTAAGTTTACTCATATCGGTATAGGGATAGCCTATACATCAAAGGGTGGCAGTAATTTTATCAATTTACCTACAATCATTGGAACCCAACATTTTGGCGGTAATTAATAGTTTGTAAATACTTTTCCTCTTTTTTAGGACTAATATATACTTAGGTAATTAAGGAAAGAACCGTCCGTATTTCAATGAAAATAATAATTTCTTATCCTACTATGTAAGTCTTTATTTGTCGTAACTATTAACTTATTAACTAATCTTAGATATGAGACTGGAGTAATACTCGAAAAGAAAATGCTTAAGAGGTATCATAAATGCTTTGCAAGTCCTTTCTTAAATAAAAAGTTATTAGTCAAAACATCTTAATACAACTAGGCATTTTTCTCATAAAAGCCCTTTGAATTATTTCTTTATAATCGAATAGTTATGCTATAAAAAAAGCCCAGTGTACACTGGGATTTTTTTATCGAGAATTTTAATATAACGAGAATTTTGATATAAATATTACTTGGTAAAAAAGTGAATTATAAATATAGTAAAGATATAAACTTAACAAGCTTTTACAAATAATGTTATAATATTATTAAATCAGTTATATAAAGTAGAACTGATTGAAACTTTATTGGCTTTTTATTCTGAAGATATAAAGGAGTTTTAGAAAATATGGACATATTGATTTCAGTAATAATGCTCATAATATTTTTGACATTAGCTATCTTAGTTAAATTAAGAAAAATCCCTCCAATAAGCACAGAATATTTAACTTCTCAAAAAGATATGAAAATCGAAATAAAAAATAGTATCAAAGAGATAAATTTTATTGCAAGTGTCTTTTTTGCTAGTGCAATTATATTTTTGTTAATAACTTTGATGATAATTTTTAAAGAAGCTAATTATTTAAAATATATTGCTTATGCTTCGATTGCATTATTACTTATATATGTATTTTACAAAAATATATTATCAGAAATAGAAAAAGCAAAGAAAA
This sequence comes from Clostridium sp., assembly GCA_012512905.1. Lineage (GTDB taxonomy): Bacteria > Bacillota > Clostridia > Clostridiales > Clostridiaceae > JAAZDF01. The sequence continues at coordinate 14,227 of JAAZDF010000088.1, read as the reverse complement.
ATAATTGATTTGATGTAAAAACACACAAAATATATTGTTAAAATATTATACTTTTTGACTAGGTATTTTATTTTCAAGTAATAAAAGCATTTATATTAATTGATTTATTTACCTTATTTGGAGACTCTACGCTAAGCTACTTTATAGAATAAACCTAAATTGATATTTTAGTGGTAGGACATACCTTAATAATTGCTTATACATTTAATCCTTAGCTTAATTAAGATAAGATATTGGCCTTCTTTTAGTATATAAAAAAATAAATATTATCTATATTTTAGTAAATATTTTAGTAAATAAGATATCTTTATTGAATATAATAAGTTTATAAGCCTTGATTATCAATGCTTATAGACTAGTATATAAAAAAATATAATAATTTCATTGAGTATTGACTTATACGTTTTCATTTGTTAAAATTGAGTTAGTTAATTAATTGGAGGTAAAAAAATGAAAAAATTTATTTCACTAGTTCTAACAGTTGTACTGGCATCAGCTTTTGTAGTTGGATGTGGATCAAAATCAGATGGTGGAGACGCAACCAAAGTAGGAGTATTAATCTATAAATTTGACGACACTTATATATCTAGTGTTAGACAAGCTTTAGAGGAACTTGATAAGGGCGATGAAGAAATAGAACTTATTATGCAAGACGGTCAAGATAACCAAGGAATGCAAAATGATCAATTAGATAATCTTATTACACAAGGAGTAAGTGCTTTACTTGTAAATATAGTTGATATCGGAGCTGCTCAAAATGTTTTAGATAAAGCAAAAACAGCAGATATTCCAGTTATATTCTTTAACAGAGAGCCAGATGCAGAACTTTTAAAGACCTATGACAAAGCAAGATTTGTTGGAACTCAACCTGAAGAAGCAGGAATTATTCAAGGTGAGATGATGGCTGAATTATTTGCTGATGCTAAATATGATAGAAATGGTGATGGGACTATCCAATATGTATTACTTCATGGTGGTACAGACAATCCAGAAGCTGTAGCAAGATCAGAATACTCAGTAAAAACTATGAATGAAAAAGGAATAAAAACAGAAGAACTTGCAATGCAAATAGCAGAGTGGGATAATGAAAAAGCTAAATCAGCTGTTGATGGTTGGTTAGCAAGAGATGAAGAAAATATTGAACTTGTAATTGCAAATAATGATGGAATGGCATCAGGTGCAATATCAGCTCTACAAGCAGCAGGATACAACAAAGATGATGAATCTAAATTTATACCTGTTTTTGGAGTAGACGCAACAGAAGAAGCTAAAGTTTTAATTGAAGACGGAGCTATGTCTGGAACAGTAATGCAAGACGGTGTTGGAATGGCGAAAGCGATATTTGAATTAGGTAAAAATGCAGCTAAAGAAAAAGATTTCTTAGATGGCACTAGTTACGAATATGACGAATCAGGAATTTCAGTAAGAATACCTTACCAACCTTATAATAAATAATTTAAATTATTAAATAACAAACGAGAATCGTATAAGAGTTGATATTCTTGTACGATTCTTTTTAAATATTAGGGAAATGTGGTGATATAAGTGGAAAAAACTAAATATTTACTTGAATTAAAAAATATGAATAAATCATTTCCAGGTGTAAAAGCTCTTGATAATGTAAGTTTGAAAGTTAGGCCAGGTAGCGTACATGCTCTAATGGGGGAAAATGGAGCTGGTAAGTCAACACTTATGAAATGTTTATTTGGAATATATAAAGAAGATAGCGGAGAGATTTTCATTAATGGTAAAAAAACACAATTCTTAAATCCTAAAATGGCACTTGAAAATGGAGTTTCTATGGTTCACCAGGAATTAAATCAAGTTTTAAAAAGAGATGTAATGGATAATATTATGCTTGGAAGATATCCAAAAAAATATGGCCTTATAGATCAAAAAGCCATGTACAAATTTACTAAAGATGTTATTGCAGATCTTGGAATAAATATAGATCCAAGAACAAAAATGGAGAATTTATCTGTTTCAGAAAGACAAATGGTAGAGATTGCCAAAGCTGTATCTTATGATGCTAAAATATTAGTATTAGACGAACCAACATCATCTTTAACAATACAGGAAGTAAATCTTCTTTTTAAAATAATAAAACTTTTAAGAGATAGAGGAATTGCTATTATATATATATCTCATAAAATGGAAGAAATACTCGAGATTTCAGATGAAGTTACTGTTATGAGAGATGGACAGTGGGTAGCAACTGAACATGCTAAAGACCTAACAACAGATAAAATAATAAAGCTTATGGTAGGAAGAGATTTAGTGAATAGGTTCCCAGAAAATACAAATACTCCAGAAGAAGTTGTGCTAAAAGTAGAAAATTTTACTGGTAAATTTCAGCCAAATATTAGAGACGTAAATTTTGAATTGAAATCCGGAGAAATATTTGGAATAGCAGGGCTTGTAGGTTCAAAAAGAACAGAGGTCTTAGAAGCTTTGTTTGGTGTATCTACTTTGGAATCAGGAAAACTTTACTTACATGGAAAAGAAATAAAGAATAAAGATGCTAGCACAGCTATAAAAAATGGATTTGCTTTTTTAACAGAGGAAAGACGTGCTACAGGAATATTTCCTACACTAAACATCAAAGAAAACTCTACAATTGCAAATATAAATAATTACAAGAAAAATGGATTTATAGATAACAAGAAAGCTGTAGAAGATACTAAGTGGGTAATAGACAGTATGAGTGTTAAAACACCAAGTATGAAAACTTTAATTAAATCACTTTCTGGAGGTAATCAGCAAAAAGTAGTTATAGGAAGATGGCTACTTACAGAACCTGAAATACTTCTTCTAGATGAACCAACAAGGGGAATTGATGTAGGAGCAAAATATGAAATTTATGAGCTTATTATTTCTCTAGCAGAAAGAGGTAAATCAGTTATTATGGTCTCATCAGAGATGGAAGAACTTCTTGGTATCTGTGATAGAATCATGGTTATGTCAAATGGAAAAGTTGCAGGAATAGAAGATGCTGATAAGCTTGATCAAGAAAAAATCATGACATTATCTGCAAAATATCTATAATATACGGGGTGAAAAACATGAAAAAAAATGCTAATGATAAACAAAAAAAGACTAAAACACTAGCTGTTGGAAATGGTAACAGCATGCAAGATATACTATTAGATTATGCCTTATATATAATCCTAGGAGTTTTAATTATTTGGGTAATAATTTATGATCCAAGATTTGTATCTATTAAAAATTTTACAAATATATTAACTCAGGCTTCAACTAGAATAATATTAGCTCTTGGAGTAGCAGGGCTTATAGTACTACAAGGTACGGATTTATCAGCAGGAAGAATTTTAGGACTAACAGCTGCTATTTCTGCATCTTTATTACAAAAATTAGATTATGGATCAAGAATGTATCCAAATCTACCGCAGCTGAACTTAATAATACCTTTAATAATTGCTTTATTTGTAGGAGCAGTATTTGGATTAATAAATGGATTTGGAGTTGCAAAACTAAAAATTCACGCCTTTATCGTAACTTTAGGTACTCAGCTTATCGCATATGGTTTGCTTCAAACTTATATAGACAGGCCTCCTCTTGGAGCGCAGCCAATTTCAACTTTAGATGATAGATATTTAAATTTTGTAAATGGATCATTTATGATAGGAACATTTAAGATTCCTTATTTGATATTATATGCTTTAATTATGGCTATAATAATGTATGTTGTATGGAATAAAACAACTCTTGGAAAAAACATGTTTGCTATAGGTGGAAATCCAGAGGCAGCATCTGTTTCAGGTGTTAATTTGACGAAAAATATAATTTTTATATTTATAATTTCAGGATTACTATACGGACTTGCTGGTTTCTTAGAAGCTGGAAGAATAGGATCTGTTACAAGTAATACAGGTGGAACTTATGAGCTTGACGCTATAGCAGCCTGTGTTGTTGGAGGAGTTTCTTTCTCAGGTGGAGTAGGAACAATACCTGGTGTTATAATTGGAGCTGTAATACTTCAGTTCTTAAATTATGGATTAAATTTTATTGGTATTAATGTATATCTTCAAACAATTATCAAAGGAATAATAATAATTACAGCAGTAGCAATAGACACAAGAAAATACCTTGAAAAGAAATAAAATATAAGAAATAAAAAAAGACGCATTTTTATATGCGCCTTTTTTATTTAATTACATAAATTCTTTAAAGAATCCTTCTATAACATCTTGTTTAACGGGACTATCAACTAGTGTTCTTTCTTTTAGGAAAGGAACTTTATCTGTATAGCTTAGTCTATCTTCCCTATAAATTACTCCAAGAGGAATTTTATCTCCCCACTCCAATGCTTTTTCAAAAGCTTGTAATTTATTAGTTGGATTATAGTCTTTATCCTCATCAAGGTTATACACTCTTTGGTTATACCATGCCCATGTATTCACCTTATTAAAAGAAACACAAGGTTGAAGTATATCTACTAAAGCATATCCATTATAATTCATTGCTTCTTTCATAATAGATTTTAGGTGTTTTTTGTCACCACTAAAAGCTCTAGCTACAAATCCTGCTCCAAGGCCTATTGCTGCAACCATTGGATTTAATGGCTGAGTGCTTACACCATCTGGAGTGAAATCTGTTACGTGACCTTGATCTGAAGTAGGGGAGGCTTGCCCTTTTGTAAGTCCATATATTTGATTGTTATGAACAAAATGTGTGATATCAGCATTTCTCTTTATATTGTGTATAAAGTGATTGCCGCCTTCACCATAAGAATCTCCATCACCTGTATTAATAACAACTTTCAGCTCATGGTTTACTATTTTAGCAGCAGCCGCAGGTGGAAGTGCTCTTCCATGTAGCCCAGCAAAAGAATTACCATTAATATACTGAGTTGTTTTTGCAGCTTGACCGATACCACCAACTACTAAAAGTTTATGAGGATCAAGGCCGAGTTCACTACAGGTTTCTCTTAATGCTTCAAGTATCCCAAAATCTCCACAACCAGGACACCAAGCAGTTTCAAAAGTTATAAAATCTTTTTTATTAGTCATTATAAAACCTCCTTAACTTTTTTATATATCTCGTTTTGAGATAGAGGTCTTCCATCATATCTATTTACGGATCCAGTTACTCTAATTCCAGTTTCTTGGCTAATTAAGTTCTTTAGCTGTCCATTATAGTTTTGCTCTACATTTATAATATGTTTTGCATTTTTATATTTTTCTTTTAAAAGTTTAGTTGGAAGTGGCCATATATCACCAAAAACTAAAGCACCATATTTTAAATCTCCATCTTTATTAAGAAGTTCTATAGCTTCAGTTATAGGACTTTCTACGCTACCCCAAGCAAGAAGTAGTACGTCCATATTGTCTTCTCCAATTAGTTTAGGTTCCATTACTTCTTTTCTTAAAAGTTCGAATTTTTTAGCTCTTTTATGAACCATATTATTTCTGACTTCAGCTGATTCAGTTATGTTACCATCTTCATCATGTTCATCACTGTCTACATTTACATTAACACCAGGTACTTGTCCAGGTATTAATCTTGGAGAAATTCCGCTTTCTGTAAGTTCGTATCTTCTATATTTCTTCCCATCCATATAATCTTCTGGATTAGCAAGATGTCTTTCAATCTTTATTTTACTCATATCAAATGGTTTAACTGTTCTTATAGCATCAGCCATATACTGGTCACCAAGTATTATTACTGGTATTTGATATTTATCAGCAAGATTTAATGCTCTTGCAGTTTGGTAAAATGCATCCTCTGGATTTCTAAGAGCAATTACCATTCTCGGAAATTCACCATGAGAAGAATTAATAACAAAATTTAAATCACTTTGCTCTGTTCTTGTAGGTAGTCCGGTTGCTGGTCCTGGTCTTTGTATATCTGCAATAACAACAGGAACTTCCATAATTCCAGACATTCCAACAGCTTCAACCATTAAAGAATATCCTCCCCCTGATGTACCAGTCATAGACCTAGCTCCTGCATAAGACCCACCTATTGCCATATTTATAGCCGCTAACTCGTCCTCAGCTTGCTCTACTATTATCTCTGCATCTTTCTGCTTACGTACCAGGTAGCTCATTATAGAGGTTGCTGGTGTCATTGGATAGGCGCTATAAAATTTAAGTCCGCCAGCCAATGCTCCAAGAGCGATAGCTTCATTTGCTTGTATAAGCATTGTCTTCTCTGACGAACCTGATTTAATTTCATATTTAGATTCAACTAAGTCATGACCTTGATTAAATGCTTCTACATTTTGATTGACTATTTCTTCATTAAACAAATTAGACATAATATCGTTTAAGAATTTTAAATCGTTTTCATAACTTGATTTGGCTATATGAAGTGTTTCTTCTGAATCTTTAATATCTTCTTCTACATCGGAATCGTCTGTATCAAAAGTATATAACTTTAACAAAGCACCTAAAATTACACTGGATTGTACTCTAGGATTACCTATTTCTTTTGCTATTTCTCTAGATGGCAATGTAATAAGTCTTGGATCATCTGATTTAATATCCTCATCAGCTAAGATAAACCCATCTTCATTAAGTCTAGCAATATGTAAATCTAATGTTTCTTGGTTAAATGCAATTATCCCGTCTAAGTCTTCTCTGTGTGTGTGAACCTCTTTGTCTGAGAATCTGATTTGGAAAAAATTATGTCCTCCTCTAACTCTTGACATGTAGTCTTGTAAAGTAAAAATTTGATAACCTCTTCTTTGAAGTATTTTTGACAGCGTGCTGCTCAAAGTATCCATACCTTGACCTGCTGCCCCACCTATTAAAAGGTTGTAATTCATAGACTTTCACCCCTTATTTTAATTGATACAATATAATTATACCTAATAAAATATTATAAACAGTGTGTTTTAGAAATATTTTATATTTAGATACTAATTAGTAACAGTAGACATATATTATTTACAATCAATATTTTTATTTTATCTGTATATTCTAAAGATATAATATACAGATAAAATAAAAAAAGCACCAAAAGGTGCTTTTTTATCAAGTTGGAACTATACTTAATTTATGATTAACTTATTTAAGAATGACCTAGAAAATAAGTTAATGTTTTTGTAAGTGCTTATTGCTTATAAGGAACGATGTTTGATATCCAATTCTGTTCTAATTAGCCAAGGGTTAAAGTCTGGTGAAATAGTGTCTTTAAAAAACAGCTTAATTAATTTGTTAAAGAATTTTTTAATTGTATCCATTTTGTATACCCCCTGTATCTATTTTTTCTCTTTCTATTTTCTATATACATTATCTCAAATAGACTTATGCAAGTCAACCCATTTCGGGAAATATTTTATGAATGAAAACTTGCAATTAACAAACAGTCAATGTAAATGGTTACAAAGATGTTTACTAGCAAAAAAGACGTGGATTTTTTAATGGTATTCAAATATTAAGGTTAAATATTTATAATCTTGATAACCGCAAGGACTATAAATATCCCATTTTTTACAAGTTCTATGCTTTAACTTGCTTTTTTAGGTTGAAATATTTAGGGGATTTTATTTTTCTAATATATAGAGCTGTATTAAGAAAAAGCGGAAATCATTAGAAATAGAATTTTAGTAATTTTAAGTAATTATTTAAGTAATTATATTTAGAATATGGTATCATTTACATAGAGTATTTAGCTAAGAACATAATTAAATATTGACTAAATATTGACTAAATATAAATCAGGGGTGATAGTATGGCTACAATAAAAGATATAGCTGAAAAAGCTGGTGTTTCTAATGCTACTGTATCAAGAGTTTTAAATTTTGATGATACTTTAAGTGTTTCTGATGAAACAAAAAGAAGAGTATTTGAAGTTGCTGAAGATTTTGAATATGTTCCTCTTAGAAGAAGAAAAGGAAGAAAAATAAACAAGATAGGTCTTGTAAATTGGTATGATTCTCAAAAAGAATTAGGAGATCCTTATTATCTTTATATCAGGCTCGCTGTGGAAAAAAGATGTGAGGATTTGGGATTTGAGATAATAAGGCTAGACCTTATTAATGATATAGAGGAATTAAATAAGGTGGACGGAATAATTGCTATTGGAAAGTATGACGATGATGAAGCTTCTAGAATGGCTAAATATAATAAAAATATTGTTTTAGTTGATCATTCTACAAGTAATAAATTTAATTCTGTTGTTTTAGATTTTAAAGATTCAATGAGTAAAATAATGAATTATTTTTATAAAAACGGGCATAAGTCAATAGCATATATAGGTGGTAAAGAATACTTTTCAAGTGGTAAAGAAATATATGATTATAGATTCGAATATTATAAAGAGTTTATGGTTATAAATGGAATTTACAATGAAAGTGATGTTTATTTTGGAGGCTTTAGTCATAAAGATGGATATAAACTTATGAGTAAACTTATAAAAGATAAAAAATTACCAACAGCAGTTTTTTGTGGAAATGATAATATAGCTATTGGGGCTTATAAGGCTGCCTTTGAAAATGATATAAATATTCCAGACGATATTAGTATAATAGGATTTAATGATCTTCCAGGATCAAAATATATAACACCGTCACTTTCAAGTGTTAGAATTTATACCGACTACTTAGGAGAGGCATCAGTAGATCTTCTAAATGAAGTGATGGATAATAATAGAAATTATAGTAAAAAAGTTGTTATTCCGGTAGATTTAAAAATAAGAGAAAGTGTTAAAAAGATTGGCTGAAGTAAAATTCTAAGTAGCACTTTATAGTGTTACTTTTTATTTTTGTCGAAATTAGTAAATATTTATAATAAATTAAGTAAACATTTTACTATATCCGTTGCGCTAACCAATGAAAACGCTTATAATTGTATGAAAAGGAGGATTTTATATGATAGATAATTTAAAAAGGGAATTTTTCGAAGTTTTTAAAGAAGAAAGCAAAAATGTATACTTTGCACCAGGACGAGTTAATCTTATTGGGGAACATACAGATTACAATGGAGGAAATGTTTTTCCTGCGGCATTGACTATAGGAACTTATGGACTTATAAGTGAAAGAGATGATAAACTATTTAAAGTATACTCAAAAAACTTTAATGAAAAAGGTATAATACAGTTTAGCTTAGATAATTTAAAATACGAAAAACAAGATGACTGGGCAAACTATCCAAAAGGAATCATAAGTGAGTTTATCAAAAATGGACATAAAATAGAAAAGGGTCTTAATGTCTATTTTTTCGGAAACATACCAAATGGAGCAGGACTTTCATCATCAGCTTCCATAGAAGTTTTAATGGGAATAATACTTAAAGATATATATAAGATAAATATAGATATGATAAGTATTGCTAAACTTTCACAAAAGGTTGAAAATGAGTATATAGGTGTTAATTCTGGAATTATGGATCAATTTGCAGTTAGTATGGGAAAAAAGGATCATGCAATACTTCTTGACACAAATACCTTAGAATATAGATATGCGCCTATAAAACTTGAAAATATGTCTCTTGTAATATCAAATACAAACAAACAAAGAGGTCTTCAGGATTCTAAATATAATAAAAGAAGAAGTGAATGTGAAGAGGCATTAGCCATATTACAAACAAAGCTAGATATTGAAACTTTAGGCGATTTATCAGAAAAAGAATTTGATGAAAATAAATATTTGATAAAAGATGATATTTTAGTTAAAAGAGCCAAGCATGCAGTTTATGAAAATGTTAGAACTTTAAAAGCTGTTAAGGCTCTTGAAGAAAATAATTTAAAAGAATTTGGAAAACTTATGTATGACTCTCATAAATCATTAAGAGATGACTATGATGTAACAGGTGTAGAACTTGATACTTTAGTTGATTTAGCTAAAAAACAAAAAGGAGTAATTGGGTCTAGAATGACAGGCGCAGGGTTTGGTGGATGTACAGTTAGTATAATAAAAGATGAAAATATTGATGGTTTTATCGACTCTGTTTCTAAATCATACAAAGAGATTATAGGCTATGATCCTGAGTTTTACACAGTTAATATAGGTGATGGTGCGAAGAAAATTAGTTAAATATTATGGAGGATATGAAGATTTATGAAAGATATAAATTATGAGATTGATAAGCTAGTTAAATATTCTATAAAGAATTTGCTTATTGATAAATGTGATAAAATTTATGCTACAAACAAGTTAATAGAAGTTTTAGGAGTAAAAGAATATTCTGAAAATAGTTATGGTAATTTAAATTCTATGGATATTGATCTTGGTTCCATACTTGACAATATGATTTCATGGTATGAAAAAGAAAATAACTATAAGTTTCCAAATATTGAATCAAAAGATTTATTTGATACTAAAATTATGGGCTGTGTTACCATGGCTCCATCTTTATTTAGGCATAAATATTTTAATCACTATAATTTATCTCCATATAATGCAACGAATTTTCATTATGATTTTTCCATAAAAAGTAATTATATTAGGAGAGATAGGGTAGAAAAGGATCTGAAATGGAAATATAACTCTAATTATGGTGAGATTGATATAACAATTAATCTTTCGAAGCCGGAAAAAGACCCAAAACTTATAGCAGAAAAAACCAAAGAAAAAGAAAGTAAATACCCAGAGTGTTTTTTATGTAAAGAAAATGAGGGGTTTCCTGGTAATTTATTTCATCCAGCAAGAAACAACTTGAGAATAGTACCTATGACTTTAGCTAGTGAAGATTGGTTTATGCAGTATTCCCCATATGTTTATTATAATGAACACTGCATAGTCTTTAATAGTGAACATGCTCCTATGAAAATAAATAAAAAAACTTTTAGGAGATTACTTGAGTTTGTTAGATTGTATCCTCACTATACTGTAGGCTCAAATGCTGATCTCCCAATAGTTGGAGGATCTATACTTTCTCACGACCATTATCAAGGTGGGAATTATGATTTTGCAATGTCAAAAGCAGAGGAAATAGAAAAACCGTATTTTAAAAAGCATAATGTTTCTCTTTCTTTATTAAAATGGCCCATGAGTGTTATTAGGTTAAAAGGAAAATCTATTTACGATTTAGAAGAGGCATCAGACTTTATCTTCAAAAAATGGATAAAATATAGTGACGAAGAACTTAATATAGTTTCTCATACGGATGAAACTCGTCACAATACTGTGACCCCAATTGCAAGATTTAAAGATGGGCTCTATGAGATGGATATTATTCTTAGAAATAATAGAACAGATCAAGAAAATCCTCATGGAATATTTCATGCTGAAGAAAAATACCACAATATAAAAAGGGAAAATATTGGGCTAATTGAATGTATGGGCCTTGCAGTCTTACCATCAAGATTAAAAAGTGAAACAAATCATATAAAAGAATTTATTTTGGGAAATCATAAAATAAAAAATAGTTTGGATTTTAATGCCATGATAAAAAAAGATGAAATCTTAAGCATGCATAAAAATCTTATAGACTCTCTTATAAAAAAGTCTAATTTAAATAAAGAAAATATTGATGAAATTATTGAAGAAGAAATAGGATTTATATTTTTAAAGGTACTTGAAGATTGCGGTGTATTTAAAAATGACATAAAAGGTTTTGACAAATTTTTAGAGGTGATTTATGAAAATTAATAAAAAAAAATATAATATAAACAATAATGAAATTATAGAAATAAGTCTTGTGAATAAAAATAATATCAAGGTATCAGCTTTAAATTTAGGTGCTATCATAACAGAAATAGTTACCCCTGACATTTATGGGAACTATGAAAATATAGTATTATCATTGAAAAATAAAGAAGATTATTTTGAAAACCCATCCTACATAGGTGCAACAATAGGACGGACATCCGGTAGAATTAAAGATGCTAAATTTAACTTAGATGATAAAGAGTATATTTTATCAAAAAACTATGGTGAGAACTCAGGTCATGGCGGTGAAAATGGCTTTCACAAGAAATTTATGGACTATGAAACATTTGAAAAAGATGAATCAGTAGGAGTAATTTTTAGCTTTATTTCAGAGGATCTTGAGGAAAATTATCCTGGTGAGCTTAAAGTTAAAATTAAATACACACTTAATAATGAAAATGAATTTAAAATTGAATATTTTGGAGTGTCAAATAAGGATACTCTTGTAAATATAACAAATCACAGCTATTTTAATTTAGCTGGAAACTATAATGAAAGTATTAAATATCATAATCTTTTTATTAATTCTGATGAAATTTTAAAATTAGATGAAAGTTTAGCGCCAACTGGTGATAAAATAGATGTTATGGGAACTCCATTTGATTTTAATTTTATGAAAGAAATTGGTGAAGAAATGAGAGATAACCACGAGGAACTTCTAAAAGCAAGTGGTTATGACCATTATTTTTTATTAAATGATAACGATAAAGTTGATAAATTGAAAGTTAAACTTGGAAATCAATTTTCAGGAAGAGAGATAGAAATTTATAGCGATTATAAAGGAGTACTTTTTTATTCTCAAAATTTCACAAATAAGGAAGTTTTATCTGATGGTAATATATTAGATACCCATAGAGGCATTGCGTTAGAGTTTCAAAATCCCCCTATTGGGAAAAATGAAGTATACAAAGAAGATTCCATTTTGAAAAAAAATGAAGAATATAAAAAGTCCATAGTATATAAGTTTAAATTAAGAAAATTAAAATAATAAATTGAATTAATAGTATTTTCAGTCTAAAATAAATAATATACAAAGGAGGGGTTTAATGTTAGAAGAGATGATTTATCATTATTTACCATTTATTATTTATTCTATAGAATTACTTGGAATAATTATTATAACTGGGACAGCAATTTATGCATTTTATATATTTATAAGAGGAATAGTAACACGAAGTATGCGAGGACATAAAATTAATAGAACATTTTTCCAGGGTCTAGGATTTGGACTTGAATTTTTACTTGCAGGAGAAATACTTAAAACTATAATAATAGATAACATTCCAGATTTAATAATGTTAACTGTTGTTATGACATTAAGAATTATTATTACATTTGTTCTTCATTGGGAGTCAAAATCTGAGGAACATAATATTTAATATCTTTTATATGTTTATAGCTAGTTACGTAAATGTAACTAGCTATTCCCATTTATAAGAATTATATATAAACTATATGTGAATTTATTATTAACTTCTACTTAATTTTTGAAAATTAGATTATTATAATAATATGAATTGTGAAATTTTGTATCTTTATTAATATACATGTAAATTTACAGTATAATGAATTCATGTGGAGGTTATATTTTATTATGAAAAAGAAAATAGCAGTAATAACAGCTGGAATTTTAATTATGAGTTCAGTAAATGTATATGCATCGGGGACTAAAGATTTAGAAAAAAAACAACAAGAAAATAATAGTAGAATAGAGCAAAAGCAACAAGAAAAGTCAAATATTGAAAAAGATAAAAACACGGTAAACTATGAAATCAACGAATTATTAAAAGAAATGGAAACCCTAGAATATGAACTTAAGGGTATTTCCGAAAAAATAACACTTACAAAAAATGAAATAAATAAAAAAAGCAATAATATAAATAAAATAGAAAATGAAATATTAGAAAGTGAAAATGAAATAGAAAAGCAAGAAGCTGAAATTCAAGATAAAAATAAAGAGCTTGAAGAAACAAATGAAATTTTAAATCAAAGGATTAGAGCAGATTATAAGTTTAATAGTTATAATAGTGCTATTTTTATTTTATTAGAGTCTGAGAGTATATTAGACTTTGCTCAAAGGGTAATTGCTGTAGAGAGAATGGCAAAAAAAGATAAAGAAATTATTGAAAAAGTAGAAGATCTTATCCAAGAATTAGACTTAAGAAAAAAAGAACTAAATGATACTCTTTTACTTCAAACTGAATCAAAAGAAAATTTAGAATTAGAAAAAACTTCTCTAGAAGAAAAGAAAAGTTCTCTTGATAAACAAAATGAAAATTTAAACATTAAAACTAATAATCTAAAAGACCTAGAAAAAGAGAAAAAAGAAAAGTTTTCAGAGCTTTCAAGTCAAGAGCAGTCTGTATCTTCTGAGATACTAGATATAAGAGAAGAAAATGAAGCTTTAGAAAATGAAATACAAAACTTAATAAGAATAGAACAAGCTAAGCAAGCAGCAGCAGCTAAAAAAGCAGCAGCAGAAAAAGCAGCAGCAGAAAAAGCGGCAGCAGAAAAAGCAGCAGCAGATAAGGCAGCTGCAGATAAAAATTCTGGAAGCTCAGGTGGACCTTCACAAAATGAAAGTAAACCTCCAGTAGATGAGAAACCTCA
>JAAZDF010000087.1 GCA_012512905.1 Clostridium sp. | reverse complement strand
TTTATCATTTTCATATACTTTTAAGTCCTCAATATCTAATAGTAATCTAGTTCCGTAATATTTTTTTATCTTTTTCATACTAATTTTCAACATAAAAAAATCCTCCTTTAAAATAGAGAGGATAGCATAACAATAGATATATAGATAAACTATAAAAATTTATAATAAAGCATTATCTAAACAAACTATCCACTCAGAATAAAAATAGACACAAATATATTAGGTACAGTCTAACAGCTTCTAATATATTTCGTTTTCTTTATTTGCTAATGGATTATTTGTTCATTATTTCTACAATTTCTCCTTCCATATATAACACTTTAATGGCTTCTTATTAATACAAGTATAGCATTTTATTTTTAATATTGCAACGCTAAGACATCTTTACTTCTCATGCACTGCTTACAATAATTATACCTAATTACTCTAAGCAATGCATGAATCATATTAACTAAAGTTCCTGAAACCCTTAATCTTAAAGCATTTATGCACCCTGTCACTATTATGACACGTTCCCCGGTTTCCATTTCTATATCAAAGGCTGGCCTTCCTTGGGACCTTACCAAGGTTGATGATTGCTTTATATTATTTTCTTTTTGGATTTTTCTTACATTGTCAAGAATTACCCCATCATCTATCATTAATTTCTGGTTTTTAAAACCTCTATTATCTAAAGATTCAAGTTTTCCTTCTTCAGTTAGTTTTATTTGTATATTAGAATCCTTCAAACGTCCCAAATCATGGATATATGACAGTGCCTCTACCTTAGGTTGACCTTCAAATATACGGATAGTAGACTCTACTGCCTCCGTTTGATAATCTTGAACTTTAAACTTAAATTTCATTTAAATCACCTTTCTTATAGTGGTTGGGGAATAAGTATCAAATATTTGTTCAAAATTAGCTAGTGTGCTATCTGACATCTTCCCTTCTGAGAATACTGCATAATAGGGCTGTTTTTTAGCTATAGACTCTACAGTCTCCTCAGATATTTCTTCATCAAAACATGATATTAAGAAACCATCTTCCACTATTAAAACTTTATTATCACTGATTTTTTCCTTTTCAATTTTAGATGATAAATCTACACCAAGACTTAACATAACCTGGAAAAGAAGATCTTCTTCATTTCTATCTCCTTTTATATTAGATTCTAATTTATCTAATAAGCTTTGACTATAAGCTTCTGGTTTATGATAAACATCTTTCATATTTGATGAATCCACTCTTAAAACCCTAAAACCATCATCAAGCTTACTTTCAGGATAATCTTCCTTTATTTTCTTTCCAGCCCTTCTTATTCTTGCTTTTCCTATTTCACAAATGGTTTCAAACTTATCATTATCTGTTTTTTCAGGGAGTTGTACCATTATATATTTTCTGTTACCATTATCTTTAGCATTAAGCTCCATTGCTGCATGAGCTGTGGTTGCTGAACCAGAGAAAAAATCTAGGATTATAGAATCCTTCATATCTAACATTGATATTAAATATGATATTAAACTGGATGGTTTTGGATATAAGTTTTCTGAAAAGTTTATTGTAAATAAATTATCTAATTCATCTGAAGCGTTAACATTTGTCCCTACTCCAAAACTTTTATCTATTATATTCCAAGGTTTTTCTGGATCATATTCTTCCTTATCATACGATGGAGAAAATGCCTTAGTTTTAATATATAATTTTGTCCCATTTTTTACTTGCTCATTTAGATAATTTTGATTCCATTTAAATTTACCCTTTAAGATTACATCTGTTGTAAACTTACCATCTTTTATTTCTATATCATTCATTAGTTCAATATCGTAACTTTTCGTTCCATATTTGACACTTTTAAATTTTTGATCATGCATAGAAGTTTCCGTATACTCATGTGGAAACTGTAATATCCCTACATTATTAGATTGGTTCATTAAACCATTAGTGCTCTTACTGTATTTTATAAGTCCTTCTAATTTACCACAATTTTGTTTTTCATAAGCCAGTATATATTCCACACTCTTCTTAGTTTTATATGATAAGTTTGGTGGAGTAGATGTTTTTTGCCAACAAAATATTTCAACAAATTTACTTTCCCCAAAAACCTCATCACACATTTTTTTTAGGTTAGATACTTCATGGTCGTCTATGCTAATAAATATAATTCCATCATCAGATAATAAATCTCTAGCAAGTTTCAGTCTTGGATACATCATATTTAGCCAATCTGTATGAAATCTTCCATTAGAATCTGTGTTTTTAAATAGTCTATTTCCTTCCTCATCAAAGTCTCCACTTACTTCTTTATAGTCTTCCATATTTTGGGCAAAATCATCTTCATAAACAAAATCGTTGCCTGTGTTATAAGGAGGGTCTATCTTTTTTTTAAAAGCAGATTTCGTTCATATTCCATTTTCATTTCTTAATTATCTTGCTCTAATTTTTGCAATGGAATCTGATGAATTCTTAAGATCGTGAAGAATATTAGGACCTTAAACAAAGATTCTTCGCTTCACTCAGAATGACAGAAAAATTTCATGTATGGTTATAAATGTTTTATATATCTTAATTCTAATGGTTTGTTGGAAAATCTACTATATTTTTTACTCCCATCAAAGGTAAATCCGTGCTTTTCATAAAACTTCCTTGCTCGTATGTTTTCCTCATAAACCCATAAGGATATTTTCTTACATCCTTCCCTTTTTAATATTTCTATGCTTTCATCCATTAATTTAGAAGAAAGGCCCTTACCCCAGGTCTCCTCTAGTAAATATATTGAATAAATTGAACCACAGCTCTCTAATCCTTCATCATTATCTTTGTTTGCAAATACTAACCCACATGGTATTTCATTAAGTAAGCCAATTAAAACAATTTCACCATCCTCTATAAATTTTTCAAATTGCATCTGCCTTCTATCTTTATCCAAATACCTAATTATTTCATCTTTAGGTATTAATTCACTATAAGCTGATTTCCAACTTTCGACTATAATATTTGCTAGCGAACTAGCATCTTCTTTTGTAGCAGGTCTAATCTCTATATCCATGATAGCCTCCTGAATTATACTCTGCAGTATCCACCATTCCATCCTTCTTATAGAAACTTCTAGTTTCTTTAGTATTATCAGTCATTAAAACTATCTGGCGAATTGACTTATACTTTTCACCAATTATATTTCCATTTGTTATATACTCACCATCAACATAATTATCTATAGACCATTCATATATTCCTTGTATACTAAATATATGGAAATTATATATTTGTATACTCTCCTTTCTTATTTCCTCATTTGTAGTCTTTCAGTTATAATATATTTATAAACATTGTGGAGTATTTCATTTTTTTCCTACAGCTCGACTGTTTAATAGAGGGTATACCCACAACTATTATTCTTAGGATTAATTAGCTGGTTAACGCTTGACGTTTTATTTACAAGGTCATCTGAATTTTAGTTTGTGGCTGCACAATGTTTAAATAAATTTTAGGAGGTTTAG
>JAAZDF010000086.1 GCA_012512905.1 Clostridium sp. | reverse complement strand
TCCTAAAGGATTTGATCCAGCGAAAGTTACTAAAGCATTGGTTAACAAGGTAGAAACTTGGCTAAATCATTATCCACGTAAAATCTTAGACTATGCAACTTCGTTTGATATATTTTCAGAGCAAACCTGTTATCTTTACGAGGCCTAATTTTATATATCTTTATACTTTATGCTTACTTGATTCAATAAATTTAGTGTTGTTGCGTTCATTCTTGCAATTAGAGTTATATTTTTAATCTTAAAATGTCAAAAATTTTTAAATGAATCTTCAAAAAAATATAAAAAAGCTGCTACAGTATAAGGTTGTAGCAGCTTTAAGTTTATACTATTAAGTTTTTATTTAATTATATTCTGGCAACTCCAGTTTCTTTAGCTGCTTTAATCACTGCCTTAGCTACTGCTGGGGCAATCCTTTCATCTAAAGCATCTGGAAGTATGTAGTCAGCTGTAAGCTCATCATCAGCAACTAACTCAGCAATTGCCATAGTAGCAGCGACTTTCATTTCCTCATTTATATCGCTAGCTCTACAGTCTAAAGCTCCTCTGAATATTCCAGGGAATGCTAACACGTTATTGATTTGGTTAGGGAAGTCACTTCTACCTGTTCCAATAACAGCAGCTCCTGCATTTTTAGCTACATCTGGCATAATCTCTGGTACAGGATTTGCCATAGCAAAAATCATAGGATCAGGATTCATAGATTTAACCATTTCTTCAGTTAATATGTTACCAACTGAAACACCTAAAAATACGTCTGACCCAGCTATAACTTCAGCTAAGTTACCTTTTACTTTGTCTTTATTTGTAAGTTTAGCAATTAATTCCTTTCCAGCATCAAGATTATCTCTGCCTTCATAAATTGCACCTTTTCTGTCAAGCATAGTTATATGCTTGGCACCTAAGTTAAGTAAGTGCTTAACAATTGCTATTCCTGCAGCTCCGGCTCCATTAACAACAAATTTTTTGTTTTCAATTTTTTTGTTAGTTAATTTTAACCCATTTATTAAAGCTGCGGCAACAACTATTGCTGTTCCGTGTTGGTCATCATGGAAAATTGGAATATCTGTTTCTTCTTTTAGTCTTTTTTCTATTTCAAAACACCTAGGTGCGGAAATATCTTCAAGATTTATTCCACCAAAACTTTTAGATATATTTTTAATAGTTTCAACTATTACGTCTGTATCTTTTGAATCTACATTAAGTGGAAAAGCATCTACTCCAGCAAACTCTTTAAAAAGAACACATTTTCCTTCCATAACTGGCATAGCTGCTTCAGGACCTATATCTCCAAGTCCTAGTACAGCAGTTCCGTCAGTAATTACAGCAACTAAATTGTTTCTTCTTGTAAGTTCATAAGATTTATCAATATCTTTTTGAATTTCCAGACAAGGCTCAGCAACTCCTGGTGTGTATGCTAAAGCTAAGTCATCTTTATTATTTATTTTTGCTCTGCTTATAACTTCAATTTTACCGTTCCATTCGTAGTGAAGTTTAAGCGATTTTTCTCTTGTGTCCATATATTGACTCCTTTATAGTTTATCGTAAAATATTTTACTTTTAAGCTAATTTTTTTTAGTCTTCAAATGGGAATTTATAATCAAGTTTAAGTTCATCTCTAAGACCGATAACTTCTTTTTGAAGAGCTTCATTCATAGGGAATCCTTTTTCTTTTCTATCTAACCAGATTAACCATTCTTTTTCACCAGCAGTATATATTCTATCTTCGCCAGGTGCTTTTGTAGATTCTCTAAGTTCTTTTACAATTCCACCAGCTTGTTTTTCGAATACATCTAGGCCCATGAATTTTTCAGGATCTATTACGATAAACCAGTGCCCAAGTAATATAGGTCTTTTGCTTCCATCTTCTGCAACTCCAGATAACTGATCAAGATAATCTGCACCAGAGAATCCAGCTGAGAATAACTCAACTATTGTAGCAAATCCATATCCTTTATAACCAGCAAATTCTTCACCAATTCCACCAAGTGGAGCAAGTGCAGCTTTACCAGCTACTAAGTCTTTAAGTATCTGCGCTGAATCTGTTTTTGGTTTTCCATCGTGTCCTACAACCATTCCTGATGGTGTATCTTGTCCTATACGATCCCAATATTCAATTTTTCCTCTTTGAATTGTTGAAGTAGCAGCGTCAAACATAAATGGAAAGTCTTCTCCTGTTGGAGCACTTACTGTAAGTGGATTAGTTCCAAGTTTGTTTTGAACTCCAAAAGTAGGTGCAATTGATGGTCTAGCATTTGTTCCACTCATACCTACAAGCCCTTGTTTTGCAGCCATATCTGTCCAGTATCCAGCTGTTCCATAGTGAGTAGAGTTTTTAACAGCTACCATTGCTATTCCAACTTTTCTAGCTTTTTCAATAGCCATTTCCATAGCTTTATGAGCAGCAACCATACCCATTCCATTATTAGCATCTAAAACTGCAGTTGCGTCGGTTTCTTTTAGAATATCAATTTTAGTTACTGGCTCTTGAATACCTGCAACAATTCGGTCAATATAGATAGGTTTAAGTCTGTTCATACCGTGAGATTCTATTCCTTTATGATCTGCATCAGTTAAAACATCTGCATAAATTTTCCCGTCTTCTCTTGGTACTCCATACCCCTCTAAAGCGTCGATAATAAAGTTATGAACCAAATCCCAATCAACATAAGTCGTTTTTGCCATTATTAATTAACTCCTTTCGAATAAAAATTTTTATAAAAAAAAGCAAAGTAGTCCCGTAGATAACTACAAAACACCTCGCTCTAATCTCTGGTATCCTTTACATTACAATTAAAGTATAACACGTAAAATCTTCAAAATCAAACCTTTCATGCATGATTTTTTTAAAAAACTTGTTTTTTTACTAGTTAACAATATTAAATGTTCTGTATTATGCAATTATATATTAGAGTTTAATGCTTTAACTATAATTAATAGATAAATAAATATTTTAAATCAATAATATATTTGTTTTAAATTTTGATATAGTTTTATTATTCTAGAGTTTTTACAAATTCCATAACTTTGATAATTTTTTTATCTCTTTCTCTTCTAGCTTTATCTGCATCACCATATTCTTTAAAACCTTTTCCTGATTTTACCCCTAAGTCCTTTGCCTTTAGTTTTTGCTCTAAAATTTTAAATGAGTCTGTACCACTATATAGCTCAGGCATAAGTAAATTTATTACATCCGATGCTACATCAAGTCCTACAAAATCAAAAAGTTCAAAATGTCCCTCAAATGGATATCTTACACCAAATGTAGATGAAATTGCAGAATCTATATCTTGTGGAGTTGTCCATCCTTGGTCTACCATGTGCATAGCTTCTCTTGCTAAGGCAACTGAAAGTCTGTTCACTATAAATCCAGGAACAACCTTATTTAATACAGCTGGATCTTTTCCACTTTCTTTAAGCATCTTGTATACTCTATTTACTACTTCATCGGAAGTCTCAGGTCCTTTTACAATTTCTACTAATGGCATTACATATGCTGGATTAAAGAAATGAGTTATCAAAACTCGTTCAGGATGTGACACTTCTAAAAAATCATATATATTAAGAGAAGATGTATCACTCGATAATATTGTATCTTTTCGGCAAAACTTATCTAAAGACTCAAATATTTTCTTTTTTAAATCTACATTCTCAGAAACTGACTCTATAACCAAATCTGCATCCTTTACCGCAGACTTAAGATCAGTAAAAGGCTCTAAATTTTCCATCGTAGCCTCAATATCTTCTTCTTTGATTGATCCCAAATCTAAAAGAGTATTTAGATTATTTTTTATATCTAAAACTGCTTTATCAAGATTTTCAGGGGTTCTGTTGTAGAGTGATGTTTTGTGACCGTTCATAGCAAAAAACTGAGCAATAGAAAGCCCCATAGTACCTGCACCGACAATCGAAATATTCCAAACTTTCACAATATAACCTCCTAAAGTTATTTAAATGGATTTTATTTTAAAAGAATATTTTATATTCTTTTAATTCACTTTTTTTAGCTTTGTATTTTATATCCAAAGAATAAGCTTATATGTATACTATATCATATGAGTAAAGGATTTTACTATCAATCTAAGTTCACTCTCAAAGTTTTATTTCAACAATATCATGCTTTGGATATCTTTCTTCTTTTTTGGGGAGCTTCATATAGTCCCCATAATTCTTTTCTAGATAATCCTCATAATTTCTAATAACTTTGTAGTTTTTATTAACAAACTTGACTAAAACAAAGTTTTCAAAATCATCGCTAGTTGTTTTACTTCTCTTGTAGTTATACATACTTCCATCAAAAAGAAATAACGTCATTTCTTCTTTTTGATTTTTAGGGTTTTTCATTGTAAGTCTATTAATTTCCTTAATTATCAGGGTATTATTAACTTTTTTAATAAAAGGATGAACAGCGGATATAAAAGCTTTGTGAAATTTATTTTCAGTAAAATACCTTCTATTTTTCGCTCTATACCTATTCAATTTACTTAACATATAGATTCTTTTTAAAAGTACCCTGTCTTTATTTAGATTTTCAGATATATAATCTAAAGGGAATACATCTATATAGACTCCATGGTGCATATCTATATCAGAAATCATGCTTTCTTTATAAACTGTTCCGTTCATTCTAATTTTTGAATATGTAAAAATAGATTTCGGATCTGTTCTATAATTTTGAAGAAAGAATTCCTCTTTTAGCTCTGATAAAGCAACTTTTACAAATATTTCGTAATCTTTCCTAGGCATCATAACATCTATATCATCATCCCAGGGTATAAAACCTTCATGCCTTACAGCCCCAAGCATAGTTCCATACCCTAAAGAATAAAGAAGTCTATACTTATCGCATAACCTTGTAAATTCATCTAAAATTTTTATTTGAATACTTTGAATTTCATCAATCCTATCTAGTACTCTTTTTTCGTTTTCATTCATTACTTCTACTCCTTTTGCACTATTTTATAAATACCTATCATAAGTATTCTGAGTTATTATATTACATTTTATAGTTTTCATTATTAGCTTTAATTTTTTTTAACTTCCAAACAATAATAAGTAATGGATGAATTATATTGTCTATAAGATATATTATACACCTTAAATTAACAAATTATTAGCTCTATACTATGTCCTTAGCCTATTAATCAAATGAATATTCTATACAAAGTTTATTTAAAAATAGTGTTAAATATTAAATTCACTTTGATAAACGATACTTATTAGATTATAATTCTTGGGCCCCTTAAGTAAAAGCTCTAATGATGAGCAGCTTTATTTTTATGATTCATTTATAAGCTTGTTAAATAAGGAAAAGAACCTTATAATTGTAAATGAAAATAATTTTGATTGGAGATTTCTATGGAAAAAACATTCGTACTAATAAAACCTGATGCAGTTGAAAGAAATTTAATTGGTAAAATTTTAAATGAATACGAAAGAAATAATTTAAAAATAGTAGATATGAAACTAATGATTGTTTCTGATTATATTGCAAAAAAACATTATGCAGAGCATGAAGGAAAGCCTTTCTATGAAAATTTAATTTCTTATATTACAAGAGGTCCTCTTGTAGCTCTAGTTTTAGAAGGAGAGGATGCAGTTAATAGGGCTCGTTCACTTAACGGCAAAACAGATCCTAAAATTTCATCTAAAAACACGATAAGAGCTCTTTATGGTAAAAGTCTTTCTGAAAATAGTGTTCATTCATCAGATTCAAAAGAGAGTGCCAAGAGAGAAATTAATCTTTGGTTTAATAGTTAGTTACAAATAAAAAAGACCTATACAAAGGTCTTTTTTATTTGTAACTGACTATATTTATTATAATTTCCTTTATAGATTTGCCTTTTTATTTTTGAATAAAACAGTTCTTACTTTACTTTCACTTCCGGTTATGATTCTTTTATAATTTTTTATGTGAAGACTAAAACTCAGCATAGCTATAATTATAGCTATTACTATAGAAGATAAACCTAAGTTATAATAAATTGGTATTGCTATAGTAAACATTGTTAAAAAAAGGGTACCTAATATAACATAGTTAGATAATATAGAAACTCCAATTATTAAAAACAATCCTATAATCCCTAATGTTAAATCAAATCCAAAAAGCGCTCCTATTAAAGCTGCAGTACCTTTACCACCTTTAAACCCCATAAAAAACGGAAAATTATGACCTATAATCACACCAAAAGCATTTAAATAAAGAAGAAAAGCATCATTATCAACAAATTCTATATTAAAAATTCTTTTGACAAGTATTATTGAAAAATAGGCTTTTAATATGTCGAGCACTGCTACTAAAACTCCATATTTAATTCCAAAAGATTCAACTGTATTTGATGCCCCGGCATTCCCTTGTCCAAGTGTTCTAATATCAACTTTTTTAATCCCTTTTGATATAAAATAAGACCACTGAAGAAGTCCAAAACCGTATCCTATAAGCAAGACAAAAATAATTTCTTTCATAGATCCCTCCGAAATATTTATATAATATAGTTTTTATTATATTATACATATATTTTTAGTTAATGCTTTTTATTTTTTATTCTTTAAAAGATATTTAAGAAGTTTTTTCATTGTTAATACTACTAAAGTAGCTTACTGAATATTTAATATTCATAATTTTTTTAAAGTAAAGGCTACTTATAAAATCAATAAGTAGCCTCCACCTTTTATAACATTTTATTTTTCTGAAATTTATTTATATCTCTAAATTAAATATACTTAATATCATTATTTTTTATAATGGTAATTATATTTTGTAGCATTTTCATTTATAATTCTTGATATAAACTCTTTTGTATCAATTTTTCCTTCCTTGCTATTTTCTCTACTTGTAATAGCTAAAGTATCTGATTCTTCTTCCTCTTCACCTATAACAGCAAAGTAAGGCACTCTTTCATTCCTTGCTTCTCTAATCTTATATCCAAGTTTTTCAGCTCTTGAATCCATCTCTACTCGTATTCCAGCATTTCTCATATCTGTCATTACTTTTTCAACATAATCATGATATTTTTCAGATATGGGTAAAAGTTTTACCTGAACTGGTGCCAGCCATAAAGGAAATGCTCCTGCATATTTTTCTATCAATGTTGCTAAAGTTCTTTCATAACACCCTATAGAAGTTCTATGGATAATATATGGCATTTTTTTCTCTCCATCTCTATCAACATAAGTCATATCAAATTTTCCAGGCATCGGGAACTCAATTTGCACAGTAATTATAGTATCTTCTTTTCCAAAAACATTTTTATATTGAAGGTCAAGTTTAGGACCATAAAATGCCGCTTCACCAACAGCTTCTTCGTAATCTAAACCAACAGAATCAAGAATATTTTTCATTTTATCTTGAGTATCTTCCCATGCTGCTGCATCATCTATATATTTTATTCCACGTTTAGCAGGATCCCATTTTGAAAATCTGTATGTAATATCATCCGATATTCCAAGTACATCCATAACATAATTAATTAAATCTAGAACACCTTTAAATTCTTCTTCTATTTGATCTGGTCTTACTATTAAATGACCCTCTGATATTGTAAACTGCCTAAGCCTTATAAGGCCATGCATCTCACCCGAAGCCTCGTTTCTAAATAGAGTTGATGTTTCAGCTAGTCTTACTGGCAAATCTCTATAACTATGCTGCTCACTATTGTAAATTAAATACTGAAAAGGACAAGTCATCGGTCTTAAAGCCATAACTTCACTATCTTTTTCTTCATCTCCAAGTACAAACATTCCATCTTTATAATGATCCCAGTGACCTGATACCTTATATAAATCAGACTTGGCCATAAGAGGAGTTTCTGTATATTGGTATCCTCTTTTTTCTTCTTCATCTTCTATAAATCTTTTAAGTATTTGAAGAATCTTTGCACCCTTAGGTTTTATAAGAGGAAGCCCCTGACCTACTATATCTGATGTTGTAAATATATTAAGTTCTCTACCCAGTTTATTGTGATCTCTTTTTTTAGCTTCTTCTAGCATTTCAAGATGCTGGTCAAGTTCAGATTTTTTAGGAAAGGCTGTTCCATATATCCTAGTTAACATTTTATTATCTTCAGAGCCCCTCCAATAGGCACCAGCAACTTGTGTCAATTTAAAAGCTTTAATTGGCTTTGTAGACATAATATGTGGCCCTGCACATAAATCAGTAAACTCTCCCATCTTATAAAAAGATATTTCTTCATCCTCTGGCAGATCTTCTATAAGTTCTACTTTATATGGAGCATCCATTTCTCTGCAGAGTTCTAAAGCTTCTTCTCTTGGAAGTACAAATTTTTCTAATGCTAAATCTTCTTTTACTATTTTTTTCATTTCTTTTTCTATATCTTTAAGATCTTTTTCTGAAAAACTTCCTTCTTTATCAAAGTCGTAGTAGAATCCAGCATCAATAGCAGGACCTATAGCTAGCTTTGCACCTGGAAATAGTCTCATTACTGCAAGAGCCAGTACATGAGAAGCTGTATGCCAAAAAGCATGTTTACCTTCTTTATCATCAAATGTTTTAACTTCAAAATCAGCATTTTCTGTAATTTCTTCTCTTAAATCTACAAGTTCTCCATTTAGTGTCCCAGCCATAGCTGCACGTCCCAGACTTGGAGCAATTTTAAATGCAGCATCTTTAACTGTAGTATTTTTTTCAACTTCTAAAATACTTCCATCTTTTAATTTAAGTTTAATCATAATTTCCTCCTAAAATAAAAATAGAACCCTATCCCATAAAGGGACGAGTTCGTCGCGGTTCCACCCTAATTGAAAGTTTTACCCTCCACTTAAATCTTTAACGCAGATAACGTATATACTTATTTTATTTCAGTATATAAACTCCCAGGTGGTTTTCGCAAATTAGTTAAATAAGTAGCTTACACCGCTGCTACTCTCTCTGTGAAATCTTTATTTGTTACTCTTCCTGTTCAATGTTTTTTATTATATCTATAATTATATGAAATCTAAGCACATTAGTCAATCAAAAAAACACTTTCTTTAATTAATAAACTTTCGTTCCAAAGGGCATAAGACTTAATTTAGCCATTTTAAAGCTTTGCTTAGCAAAAGGTATTCCAACAATTGTAAGTGCAAAAGCAACTCCAGCTGTTATATTAGTTAAAAAAAGTGCAAAGCCACCAAAAAGTATCCAAAGTATATTTAAAAGTCCAGATCCTAAGCCTCCTCCGTAGTTTACTTTTTTACCAAAAGGTGCAAACTGAAGTCGCGCCATTTTAAAACACTGTCTTCCTACTGGCAGACCTATAATAGTTATACTCCAAAGTATTCCGAAAAAGAACCACTCTATTGCAGGTATTAATCCTCCAAAAATTATCCATAATATATTTCCTAAAAATCTCATATCTAACCACTCCAAGCTTATTTAATATAACAATTATAGCTTTGAAATATTATAATATGATTAAGATTTGCATAAAATAATTTTAAGTCAGTTATTATTTAATGCCTAGATATTCCTCAAGAGTGATATCTCTCTTATAAATCTCTGTTGCATGGTCTATACCAACATATCTTAAATGCCAGGATTCATGATTAAATCCAGTAATATATTCTTTACCTTTAGGATATCTTATTATAAAACCATGTTTATGTGAGTTGTGTTTTAGCCATTTTGCTGCTTCTGTGCTATGGAAAGTTTTTCTTGCCCATTGGTCTTGCCTTGAGGACTCACCTATATCAAAAGCTAAGCCAGATTGATGCTCAGATTGCCCAGCTTTTGCTGTCCATTTACTCGCGTTAGACTCACCATACTGTTTCACTCTATTGTTATAAGATCCATTTTGATAATCATAGGATCTATAGCTTGAAAAAACCACAAGATTTAATCCACTTTCTCTAGCTTCTTTTTTTAACCTCTTAAATGCTTCTCTAGCCACACTGCTTTCTCCCGGTGCATAAGATCTCGGAAGAGTATATTCTTTATTTACAATAAGAATTCCATTTATGTAAGTAGGTCCTACTATTTTATTATCTGTATCAATGCACTCTCCTAAGATGTCTAGTTTTTCCTCTGTTAGGTACTCATTCGAAGCAAAACCCGTTAATCCTTTAAATGTTACATTGCTATAGTCTCCAGAGTCATAATTAAATACTACTTCACTGGTAGAAGGTATAATAAATAAGATTTTACTATTGAGATTTGGTTTTTCTCGTAAATTCAGATTATTTTTTACATACATCTTCTTATTTAAATTATTTTCTTGTTTTATTTTACTAGGATTTAAAGTGTTATTTTTTATTTTATCTTTGTAATAAGAAGTTTTGTTATTTTCGTCTTCCGGGGTTGTTTGAACATCTTCCTTAGTTTCTACTTTTTCATTAACCAAGTCTAAATCATCTCGTCTAATATTTTCTTCTTCATCTGTTTTTATTATTTTATTTGAATTTTTTTTATTGGTTTCTGCTAAGTTCCCTTGCTTTTTTATGGAAGGTGAATTAGTTTCTAATAAATTTTCTTTGTTTTTATTAATACTAATTCTGGATCTTTGATTAGATGCCTCTAAATCATAACTTTTATAAAGTCCAATAAAACAACTTAATGAAACTAATAATATTAAACTGTACAATCCTTTTCTTTTCAAAGTAATCCTTCTCCCATTTAATTAATTATTTTTTCTATATTTTACTAATCCACTTATGTATTATTAATATATAAGTTATTTTGTAGATAAGCAAACAAATATGCTATAAGACAAAAAAGTTTTTTGTTTTTTGTTTTTTTACTTTACATAATATAAAGTATGTCATTTATAAACGTTTAATTGTTAAAGATTTAAAGCTTTTACAAAAATAACTAGCCTGGAGGCTAGTTATTTTAATTTATATTTTATTTATATTATGCTGTAAAGTTATCAAAATATCCTTGTATATATACAATAGGAGTACCCTTATCTCCACTTCCTGATGTTAAATCAGATAAAGAACCCAATAGATCTATATATCTTCTAGGAGTAGTTCCGAGAGATTCATCATCATCAAGAGATTTCTGTTCATTTTCTTTTATAAACTTAGAAATAGCTTGTTTAAGTTCTTCACCTTTTAGATGTTTGAAATTATTATCCGCAAGATATTTAAGTTTAGTCTCACTTGGAGTTCCTTTTAAACCTTCTGTATATCCCGGAGATACAACTGGATCTGCTAGTTCCCATATTTTCGCAACTGGATCTTTAAAAGCTCCATCCCCATAAACCATAACTTCAATTTTTTTACCTGTGCTTTCCAGTACTTTTTTTTGAATTTCTTCAACGACAGGCTGGCAGGCTCTTGGAAATAATTTCAGTTTTTCTTTTGTGGCTGTATTTGAGCCTAAAAGACCATATTCTTCATTATATCCACTTCCATCAATTGGTTCACTTAATATATCATCAAGGCCATAAACTTTTTTTCCTCCTGCTTTTAACACAGTTTCTTTAGTTTCTTTTCTTGTATGTACATCAGATACTAAAACGTTTTTAGTATATTTTAGTATGTCCTCTGCATTATTTCCAAGAATTATTTCGCATTCCTTGCCTTCGCTTTCCACAATATTTCTGTAGTACTCAATATAATCCACTCCAGTATAAGGATGTTTATAAGACCCAAACATTTCTCTAAACTGATTCTCAGTAACTACATCTATCCAAGGATTTATATTGTGTTTTTCTAGACTTTTAATATCTATAAGCTCATTACCAACTTCGTCAGAAGGATACTTAAGCATTATTATTACTTTTTTAGAACCTTTTGCTATTCCTTGAAGAGAAACTGCAAATCTATTTCTACTCAAAATAGGAAATACAATCCCAACTTCTTCGCTCTTAAATTTATTATTAATATCTGTTGCTATTTGTTCTATCGTTGCATAATTTCCCTGGGCTCTTGCTATAACAGATTCT
This sequence comes from Clostridium sp., assembly GCA_012512905.1. Taxonomy (GTDB): domain Bacteria; phylum Bacillota; class Clostridia; order Clostridiales; family Clostridiaceae; genus JAAZDF01. The sequence goes on along the minus strand of JAAZDF010000086.1, from coordinate 10,434 downwards.
GTAATAGAAACAATATCATTATTTCGTATTTCAAAGCCTTCTGCTTTCGATGCTTTTATAATCGTATCTAAGACTATCTCAGGAACATTATCTCCCTCTTTAAAAATTGGAGCTCTAAGGCCTCTTGAAACTGTACCAACCATTCTATTCACTATAATTCTCTCCCTATAATTTAATCAAACCACCTATAACAATATACACTTTTATTTTAAAAATTTCAAAAGTTTTTTATACATACATTTTAGCACAAACTTTACTAGCAAATAAAAAAGCTTTATTATTTATATTTTATAGGTTCATTTTCGTTTTAATTCAGAGTATTCTACTATAATTTGATATGCAGTCAAGGCAAAGTTTTTTTCCATCTTCTAATCTAATCATATTCTCGCTAGTTTTCTCAGCACATTTTTCACATTCTATACTAGTAAACATTCTAGCTTTTTCAGGCATAGGTGTATTTACTTCTGTTATTTTAAAAACATTTTCTGCTTTTTCTTGTAAAATATAAGTTTGCTTTTCTTTTCTTGTCAAATTTCCTGGAATATTTTTAAGAACAAGTCTAATTGCTTTATCATTTTCTCTATTTAAAAAAGTAAATGCCATCTTTCCTCTATTTTTAAACATTAAGTTGCCTTTACCAAAAGTGCAGCCTGTTATTAATTGAACTGCATCAACCCCACATGCATCATTCTCAGTTATACAAACTGTTTCTTCATCTTCTGAAAAATTAAGTTTTAAATAATCTTTTGCAATCAATGATGCTCTATATCCAATAGCAAGACCCGGGCATTCATGTCCATGAAACTTTACACATCTTTCCCATAAATTTATATCCATTTATTATCTCCTCTTAATATATATCTAAAAATATAAGTCATTTTATTAATTATATCCCATAAAGTATTGAAAATCTTTATATATGACTGCTTTCCTGACACATTTATGTATATAAAGTTCTAAAACATCTTTAATTTTCAAATTTAAGCTAAGATAAGGTATAATAACTATATTAATGGAGGAGGTATTTATTTATGATTAATATAAAAATACATTTGCCAAGGTGCAGTGGCCATGAAAGAAAAAATAATTTTATAAATAATGTTGTAAGTAAAGTATCAAAACAGCTATCCCTAAGAGATCAAGATATAAAAGCTATTTTGTACGAGTCTGAGTTTAGGTCTGATACTAAAACAAATTCAAAAAACTTTGTTCTTATTGAGGTTTTAGCTTGTTCCGGGCTTTCTGAGCCAAATAAAAATTTACTTTCTTTGATATTAAAAGAAGAAGTTATTGGATTCTCAGGAAATAAAGATACCCACGTGTCTGTTTGTATATTCGGGGGAAATGCTGCAGAGAAGTATGATTTTGATCCAGACTGCTAATAAAAACGGCGTTTTAATTGTTGACTACAAAACTCCAAAGGAAGAAACTAATATTCTTAAATCCTTTGGATTTGAAATTATAAAAACTTCTCCAAATAAAGCTATGTATGATGCTATAGATGGACATCCAGATATACAGATGACTTTAATTGGGAATACTCTTTTTGTTAACCAAAAGATTTCCTGCGAATTTTTAGTAAGCCTAGAAAACAAAAATATTCATTACAAAATTGGTAAAAAAAGTCTTTCTCTTCCATACCCAAGCAATATTCCTTTTAACTCTCTTGTATCAGACGACTTATTTATCCATAAACTTGACTCTACAGAGCCTCTAGTTTTAGAAAAAGCAAATAAATTAAATCTAGATCTAATAAATGTAAATCAAGGGTACACAAGATGTTCTACAGCTTTCGTTGGTAAGGATTCTTATATTACTGAAGATAAATCTATTGCAAAAAAACTTGCAAGTTTAAATAAAAATGTATTTATAAAAGAACCTTCTAATATATACCTCAGAGGATTTGACCATGGATTTATAGGAGGAGCAATGTCTCTTATCACCTTAAATAATGAAAATATTATCTTAATAACAGGAGATATAGATAAGTACAGATTTGGAAACGATCTAAAAAGTTTTTTAAATAATATTAATATCCCATACCTTTCTATAGGAAAAGGACTTGTTAAAGACAGAGGATCTGTTATTCAAGTCAAATCTGAACAAGACTTTTAAGGAACCAGGATATAAAAAAGACATGTAGTTTTACATGTCTTTTTTATTGAATATTTTAATTATTTCTCATTAACAATTTCTTTTAAATTTTTACCTGCTCTAAAAGTAGGCTGTTTATACTCTGGTATTTGAATTTCTTCATTGGTTTTTGGATTTCTACCAACCCTTGCTTTTCTATCTTTAACCTCAAAAGTTCCAAAACCTGATAGCTGTACTTTATCACCTTCTGCTAAGGCTTCTACTATTGACTCTATTGTTGCTTTTAATACAATTTCAGAGTCTTTTTTTGTAAAACTTGTTTTATCAGAAATTTTTGAAACTAATTCTGCTTTGTTCATATATTAGTCCTCCCTATTTTATAAATACTTTTATAGTATTGCAGAAACAGCCTTAAAAATCAAGCGTTTACTCCTTTACTATAAAATTTATTTTTACTATCTAAGTTGACTAAAATATCATCAAAATAAAAATAGTTTTAAACTAAGAGTTTCACCTAGTTTATTCCAATGAATCTAATAGCTCATCAATATCTTCTTCGCTAAATTCATAACTTTTATTGCAAAAATGACACACTAGAACCTCTTCTTTTCCATCTTCTTTTATTTCCTGAAGATCCTTTTTTCCTATAGACAAGAGAGCTTTTGTTACACTCTCTTTGGAACAATCGCAATAAAGTGTTGGGGTCTCTTCCTCTAAAATCTTTAAATCCATATCTTCAAATATATCTTCTATAATTTCTACTATAGATAAACCTTTTTCCAATTGAGTGGTTACACTTTCAATTTCTTCTAATCTGTATGTTAATAAATCGGCTACCATTTCATCTGCTCCAGGTAGCATTTGTATTATAAATCCACCAGACTTTTTTATTGTTCCATCTACATCAACGAGCACTCCAAGAGCTACTGCTGAGGGTGTCTGCTCTGATACTGTAAAGTAGTAAGCAAGGTCTTCTGCAATCTCCCCCGTATATATTGGTACTGAGCTAACATAAGGTTCTTTGAGCCCATAGTCCCTTATTACGGTGAATTTACCATCTTTCCCTATAATTCCTGATACATCCAGTTTGTTTTTCTCGTTTAAAGCAATATCTGCATCTGGATTTACAATATATCCCTTAACTCTTCCACCACTTTTCCCAATTGCAAGAACTCCATTTGATATTCCATTACCATCTATTTGGAGCGTAATTGACTCTCTATCATCCTTTAAGGTTGAACCCATAAGAGCTCCTGCTGTTAACATCCTTCCATACGCTGCCGCTGCAGTAGGCATTGCATTATGATTTGCTACTGCCTCACCAACAAGACTAGTTGTTTCTGCTGCAATTATTCTAATATCTCCATTATGAGCTGTTCCTTTTATTAATTTATCCATTTAATTCCTACTTTCTTACAACAAAAGTTATTCTTTCACTTTTGTTGTTAATTTCTTTTTCTTTATAATTATCATATATTTCTATTTCTGTAAATCCAACATCTTTTAGTGTATTTCTTATAAATTCCGTTTCATATATTTTTTCTGTATGAACTTCGGTAAATCTTTTATATGTATCATCACGTTTAATAAAAAAATTTAAGTACATGTCAATAGTAGTTTCATCTAAAAAGTTTTCCCATGTGTAAAAAATATCATCTTCGTCATATATAAATGTATTGTTTCCAAGTATATTTTTCAATTTATATTTAGAATTTAAATCAAATATAAACACTCCACTATCTTCTAGCAAATTGTATACATGAGTAAAAACCTCATTAATTTCTTTCGCTTTTTGGATATAATTAAGAGAATCAATTGTTGAACTTACAAGAGAAAATTTTTCACCTAGTAAATTTATATCTGTCATTGATATGTTAAAAGCCTTAAACTTTATATTTTTATCATAGAACTTATTACTAGCTAAAGCTAGCATATTCTCTGATATATCAATTAGATAAGTCTCCTTAAAATATTCTCCAATAAGACTAGATAGGTTTGCTGTTCCACATCCTAAATCTAAATAATAATTTTTATTTTCTGTTTTTCGCAGAATAAATTCTTTGATATTATTATAGTCAATATCCTTTAAAATTATTTCATCATAATAATTTGAAAGTTTTTCATAACTCTCCACTACACAAATTAAACCTCCTTAAAACTTTTAAATACATAAAAATAATTTTACCACAAAAATCGAAATGAAAAAAGCTCCATATTAAATTAATTTTATTTAGATACTTGTAGATATTCTATATTAAAACTAGGAAAAAGGCCCTGTAAAAGAGCCTTAATTTTTTAATTTATTTACTAATTGTTATTTATTTTTTTCTTTTCCTTTTCATTTTTGAAATTCAGTACAGTATATAAAGAAAATATTACAGTTACTGATACGAAAACAATCAAAGATATTACTTTACCTTGTCTTAGAAAATCAATTGAAATCAATATAAAAATTAGAATTACTAAAATTTGATATATAAGTAGTTTTTTATTCACTTTTCTAGACCCCTTTATTTTGTTACTCTCATTATATGATGTATATTTACAATGTCAATATATTTCTTAAACTTTTAAAGTACACTAATTGAGTATATAATGAATTTAGTTTTAATCAATATAATATTATTTTAAGTATAATTTATACAGGAGTTGTTGGATATGAGTAATGCATTAGCCGAAAATAAATTAATCCTTTTATATACACTTAAAGGTGTGAAGCTTAAATTAAGCAAAGAACAGTTTTCTGATTTAATTCTTGAAACTATATATATAAATTATTTTAAGCTACAAGAATATATAAGTGAACTTATGGAATCACAACTTATAGAAATTACAGATACTGAAGCTCGTGACTACATTTCTATTACTGAGAAAGGAATTACAGTTCTAGAGTTATTCCAGCATATTATAACCGATAGAAAAAAGCAGGCTATAGATGAATATCTTAAAAATAATATTCAGAATTTAATCAAAGAAACAACAGTTAGTTCATTTATACAGGAAGGCCATCATGGATCTTATGTAGTTACTTTAAAAGCTTTTGAAAATCAGGATGAAATTATTTCTATAGATCTTAACCTTCCGACAAAGAAATCTGCTGAAAATGCAGCTGAAAATTGGAAAAAAAATTCTCAGAAAATTTATGCTAATATATTTAAAAATCTAGTTGATCAAGAGTAAGTAACCATATTTATATTATAATTTCTAAAAAACATCTATAACAAATGAGATAAGGCTAAACTTTGTAATAAAGTTTAGCCTTATCTTTTTTTATAATATTATCTATTTGTAGGAAACCATAGACCAAGTTTTTTTCTGATTTTAAATCATATATTAGTATACCAATTATTTTTTGAAAAAAGTATTTACATCAGGATTTTTATATCCAAAAACATCCATAAGTTCAGCTAATATAACTTTGCGCTCTATACCTTCTTTTTCTCTTTTCTTGATATGTTTATATGCTCCAAATACAGTGGAAGGTCCAACTTCTGATGAAAAATATCCTATCCCTTGATTCCAAGCAAACAAAGAAAATAACTCATCAAATTCTTCCACACTAGCTCCTATTGAGTAAGCCTTTATTAGTTCTCTCGTTGCCTGCCTAAACCTTGAAGCTCCTATGGCGTTACTCATTGATAAAAGAAGCTTCGTTTTCATATCAATTGCTGGTTCTTCTTTATCCCATATAAGTTCCCAAAAATCTACAACTGTCCCTGCAAGTACATCGTCAATTGTCTTATAGTTAACTATTGCTGTTGGTTTAAAGGGCATATCAGATCCGCTTTCAAAAGTAATTTTTTTTACTTCGTTTCTGTAAAAATAAACCCTATACTCATTTTCTGAAATTTTTTCAGTTAAATACTCAAAACCTAAATCTTCAAGAGCTGAATACAAAGGTTTAGGTTCAAAACTTTGCACAACACAAATTCCATTATTTAATTTTACCTGTTTTGCCTTATGCAAAATCATAGGTAAAAAATTATTTTGTAAATCTCTTACATCAACTATAGGAAACGAATCTTTCTTATCTTTCCAGTTTTTCGTCAAAATATTCCTCCTAAAATTACTATTCATTTTCTTAACTTTTTTGAAATTATGTATTTGCTTTATTATAATGTTTAGGTTTATCTTAATCTTTCTCTTTAGAAATAATTTTTAATAATATTCTTTATGCTCTTTAAGCTTTTTTTCAATGTCAGCTAATATATAAAGAGAACCTGAAACAACAATAATTGAATTCTTATCGTAAACTTCAAGGGCCTTATCTATAGCATCATCGTAAGATGAGCTAAAAGCTTTATTAACACCAGGGTCAATTAAATCAAAAAGTTCTTTTGAGTCAAGTCCCTTATATATATCAGGAGTAACTGATATTGTAAGTTTTGTGTCTCTAGCTAAAACTTTTGATATTTCTTTAAAATTCTTACTCTTAAGTATTCCAATAATAAGGATTATATCTTTATCTTTAAAATATAAATCCAAACTTTCTTTTAGTTTATGAGCGCCAGAAATATTATGAGCTCCATCTAACAGAACAAAAGGCTCTTTAGATACTATATCCATCCTACCTGGCCACCTTAGAGACCTTATAGCTTCCTTAATACTATTCACTGTAATCTTATAACCTTTACTATGGAGCACCTCTAGAGCCTTTATAGATGTGTTTAAATTCTCTAGCTGATGAGTTCCAAGAAGCTTTAAATATCCCCTGTAAGTATTATTTAAGAATGTGAAATCGAGCTCTTGTTTATAATCCTTTATTTTAATATAAGTAACATCTTCTTTTCTTACAAAAAAGAGATTTGAATTATATCTTTTAGCTTCATAGACTAAGGTTTTTTTTACTTCAACTTTTTGATTTGAAGATATGGTGTCATTTCCCTTCATAATTCCAGCTTTATTAATTGCAATACTTTCTAAAGTATTGCCAAGCATATCCATATGATCATAATCAATTGATGTTATAACTGATATTACTGGATTATTGATAATGTTTGTTGAGTCGTAAAGTCCCCCTATACCTACTTCTATTACAGCAAGGTCTACATCCTTTTCTTTAAAATACAAAAATGACATCGCAGTTATAACTTCAAATTGAGATAGTTTCGTATATCCTTTTTTCATAATTTTATATTCAGCGTCTAAAACTTCATTATAAAATTTCATAACATTCTCTTTTTCTATAAGATTGTTATTTATTTGAATTCTTTCTCTAAAATCATAAATATAAGGGGAGCTAAAAAGCCCAACATTATAACCGTTTTTTATTAAAACATCGTTTAATATTTTGGAAACGCTTCCTTTTCCATTTGTTCCTGCTACATGAATAATCTTAAGATTTTTTTCAGGATTTTTCAGCTCAAGCATAAGGGATCTCATTCTATTTAAAGAATTATCTTTTTCTCCTCTTTTTGTAGCTTGAAGTTTTTCAAGTGTTTTTTCGTAGTTCAAACTTTTTCTCCTTTAAAATATCTATTTATTTAGTATTTCAATTCGTTTAAGAACTGCCTCTAGCATATCCTTATATTTAGTTTCTTTTTCTTTTTCTTTTAAAACTACTTCTTCTTTTGCTTTTTTAACAAAATTTTCGTTTGTTAGTTTTTTTGTTACTCTTAAAAGTTCTCCTTCAAGTTTTTTCTTTTCTTTACTTAATCTACTAAGTTCTACTTCTTTTTCAACTAAATCTAAAAGAGGTATATATATTGTAGATGATTTATTAACTTTTGATATAAAGTTTTCTTCCTCTATTTCTTCCTTTATAATTATTACTTCCTCTGCGTAAGCAAGTTTCATAAGATAATCTTCTGAAGTTTCGAAAGCTTTTTCCATGCCTTTCTCTGGAAGAATATATAATTTAGATTTTTTAGAACTTGGAACTCCCATTTCTTGCCTTATATTTCTAATACTTGTTATAGCCTCAATAAGAGCTTCCATCTCCGTATCTATTGATTTGTCAATAAAGCTTTCATTAACCTTTGGCCATGCACTAAGCATTATTGTTTCTTCTTTTCCAATAAAGCTATATATCTCTTCTGTTATAAATGGCATTATTGGATGAAGAAGCTTAAGTCCATCGATTAATACATCCTTAATTACCCTATAGCTGATTCCTTTTTCTTTTTCAGTTCCATTATAGAATATTGGTTTTGTAAGTTCTATATACCAATCGCAAAATTCATTCCAAAAGAAATCATATATATTTGTAAGGGCAATCCCTAATTCATAATTTTCAATATTTTCATTCACAGATTTAGTAACTGAATTTATTCTAGAAAGAATCCATTTATCTGCTAAGGTATAATCTGTGCTGTCTTTATATTTTTCAATTAAACTGTCATCTATATTCATAAGTACAAATCTAGATGCATTCCATATTTTATTCGCAAAATTTCTTGATGCTTCTACTTTTTCTGGTTGGTATCTAATGTCACTTCCTGGAGCATTTCCTGAAATAAGCATAAATCTTAGAGCATCTGCACCGTATTCATCTATTACAATAAGTGGGTCAACACCATTATCAAGAGATTTACTCATTTTTCTTCCCTCAGAATCTCTCACTATACCATGGATAAACACAGTATCGAATGGAATCTCATCCATATTATAAAGAGCTGAAAACATCATTCTCATTACCCAAAAAGGTATAATGTCATATCCTGTAACTAAAGTATTAGTTGGATAAAAGTAATCTAAATCCTCAGTTTTTTCAGGCCATCCAAGAGTTGAAAACGGCCATAAAGCAGAGCTAAACCATGTATCTAGTACATCTTCTTCAGCTGTAAGATTCTCACTAGAGCATTTAGTGCATTGTCCTGGATGATCATCAGATACTATTACCTCTGCGCAGTCATCGCAGTAATAAACAGGTATCCTATGTCCCCACCAAAGCTGCCTAGATATGCACCAATCTTGTATATTCTCAAGCCAATGGAAATATGTTTTTTCAAATCGCTTTGGAACAAAATTTGTCTCTTCATTTCGAACAGCTTCAATTGCTGGTCCTGCAAGAGGCTTCATTTTTACATACCACTGCTTTGAAATTATTGGTTCTATTACTGTACCGCATCTGTCATGTGTGTTTACATTGTGAAGATGTGGTTTTATTTCATCTAAAAGTCCTTCCTTTTCTAAATCAGCTATTATTCTTTCTCTAGCTTCATACCTGTCAAGTCCTTTATATATTCCTCCATTTTCATTAACTTCGCCATTGTCATTTAAAACCCTAATACTCTTAAGATTATGTCTTTCTCCTACATGAAAATCATTAGGATCATGGGCAGGTGTTATTTTTAGGGCTCCTGTCCCTACTTCAATATCAACATATTCATCTCCTATAATAGGTATTTCTCTATCCATAAGAGGAAGTATAACAGATTTCCCTATTAAAGAATTAAATCTTGGATCTTTAGGGTTTACAGCTACTGCAGTATCTCCAAGCATTGTTTCTGGCCTTGTTGTCGCTATAATTAAAAACTCATCACTATCTTTTATAGGATATTTTATATGCCAAAAATGTCCATCATGTTCAATATATTCGATTTCTGCATCAGATAAAGCTGTCTGACATTTAGGACACCAATTAGTTATCCTATCTCCTCTATAAATAAGACCATCTTCATATAGTCTTTTAAAGTATTCATTAACAGCCTTGTGGAGGTTTTCATCCATTGTAAAGGCTTCTCTTTTAAAGTCAGCAGATGATCCCATCTTTTGAACCTGCTCTCTTATTCTGCTCTGATACTTTTCAGACCAAGCATAAACCTCTTCTAAAAACTTTTCTCTTCCAAGTTCTTTTTTCTTTATTCCTTTTTTAAGAAGTTCATTTTCAACTCTTACTTCAGTTGCAATAGAAGCGTGATCAAATCCAGGAAGCCATAAAGCTTCAAAGCCTTGCATTCTTTTTGCTCTAATAATCATATCTTGAAGAGTTAAATCCAGGGCATGCCCCATATGAAGTTCTCCTGTTATATTTGGTGGAGGCATAATTATTGTAAACGGTTCTTTATCTTTATTAACCTTTGCATCAAAGTAATTATTGCTCATCCAATTATCATATATTCTTTTTTCAAAATCTTTTGGATCATAAACTGTATTTAAATTTTTATTATCTTTCACTTTTTCCTCCTGTAAATAAAAAAAGCCCCATCCAATAAAGGACGAAGTCTTCGCGGTACCACCTTTTTCCCATAGAATTTAATCTATGAGCTCTTAAAATTTAACGATTAGAAAAACCGTTCAAACTTACTTTAGTTCAGCTTGAAAGCTCCAAAGCTACCTTCAATAATCAACATATAAGAAAATCTTTCAGCCTATGAATTTTCCTCTCTAGTATTGTTT
>JAAZDF010000085.1 GCA_012512905.1 Clostridium sp. | reverse complement strand
TTTTTAGAAAGTTTGAATGAAATAGTAGGTAAAGAAAATGTAATGTTAGATGACTCAACAAGAAAACAAAAATCACAAGATTTATATGCACTTCGCTTATACCAAAAACATGTTGGATGGGAACCAATCCTACCGGTAGCCGTTGTTGAACCAGCAAACACTGAAGAAATATCAAAACTTTTAAAACTATGCAATGAAAACAATATACCTGTTATACCTTACGGTGGTGGATCTGGTGTTCTTGCGGGTGCAGAAACAGTAAATGAGAATACTTTGGTAATTGATCTTAAAAAACTTGATAAAGTACTTGACTTTAGCGATGAAAATTTAACAGTGACTTGTCAATCAGGAGTTTTTATAAATGATTTAGAAGCTTATGCTAATGAAAAAGGCTTTATTTTAGGACATTATCCACAATCAATGGATTTAGCAGAAATGGGTGGACTTGTTGCCACTAGATCAATTGGTCAATTTTCAACAAAATATGGTGGAATAGAAGATTTACTTTTAGGTCTTGAGGCTGTTCTTCCAAATGGGGAAATAATTAGAATAAAAGCAAATCCTAGACGTGCTGTTGGACCTGATCTTAGACATTTATTTTTAGGATCAGAAGGTTTTATTGGAATTATAACAGAAGTTACAGTAAAAGTATTTCCAGAGCATGAAGCAAGATGGAAACAAGCATATAGGGTTAAGAATATGAGAGATGGACTTGAAATAATAAGAAAAGTTATGAGAGAAGAAATTAAACCAGCAGTGGTTAGACTTCATGACTGGCTTGAATGTGAAAAACCTTACGGAGCATTTATGGAAGAAGGAGAAAATTTACTTATTTTCTTATCTGAAGGCTCTAAAGCTCTGTGTGAATTTGAGGGTAAGATTATAGATAAAGTAGTTACCGAAAATGGTGGTATAGCAGTAGGAGAAAAACCTGTTGATATATGGTTTAAACATAGAAATGATGCAGCTGATGAGTTTGAGGAATATGGTCCTATGGGAATACTTGTAGATACAATAGAAGTGTCAAGTGGATGGGATAAAATAGCAGATATCTATGAAGAAACATTGGAAAGAGTTTACTACGAAGTGCCTGAAACTGTATTTTTCTCAGGTCATTCATCTCATAGTTATTTAACTGGAACAAACATTTATTTCCAGCTTGGAGCTATACCTAAGCCTGATGCACAGGATGCAGAGAGAATCCATAGACAAGTATGGGATATAGTAGTGGATGTTACCCTTAAACATGGCGGATCTATGGGACACCATCATGGCGTTGGAAAACATAGAAGTAAATATATTAAAGATGAACATGGATCTTCTTATGAATTACTTGAAGGTATAAAAAATAAATTTGATCCAAAAAACATTATGAATCCTGGAGTAATAATTAAGGTTAAAAATTAACTACAAACATTTAAAATATATAGAAAGCAAGGGATAAATCTATGAATTATGTAATTTGTCTTAAACAAGTTCCAGACACAAAAGAAATACAGCAAGATGAGGAAACAGGATCTCTTTTAAGAGATAGTGCAGGATCTATGCCTAATCCAGATGACCATAGTACTATGGAAGCCTGTCTTCAAGCAAGAGAAAAGACAGGTGGAATTATAAAAGCTATTACTATGGGTCCTAAGCAGTCAAGGGCTTCTCTTAGAAATGCACTTTCACTTGGAGTTGATGAGGCTTACCATATGCGAGATAAGTTTTTCTCAGGCGCAGATGTACTAGCAACCGTTAATACTTTAGCCGAGGGAATAAAGAAAATTGGGCTTCCAGATATTATTTTTTGTGGAACCCAGTCAAGCGATGGAGATACAGGTCAAGTTGGGGCAGAGCTGGCAGAAGTTCTTGGTTATTCTCATGTTTACTATGTTACAGAGATTATAGACATAAACGAAGATGAAACAGTACTTCTTAGTCATATGGAAGATTATTTAGATAAGATAAAAGTAAAATTACCTGCAGTTCTATCAATAGATAGTGAATCATTTACACCAAGAGTATCAACTTTTAGAGATAAAATGCTTTCTCAGAAAAAGCCAATAGAAATTATAGAACTTAAAGATTTGAAAGACACAAACAGAGAAAATTATGGCTATCCAGGTTCAGCTACCAGAGTAAAAAGTATGTTTGTTCCAAGAATTACACGAAACTACGAAATACTCTCGGGTACGAGCTCGGAAAAAGCAGATATTATTCTTAAAAAGTTATCTGACTGGGAGGAAATCTTATGAAGATAGGTATATTCTTAGAAACTATAGCTAATACAATAATTCCAGTAGGCCTTGAGCTTATTGGTAAAACCATAGAAATGATGGGTGATAGATCCTATACACTTCATGGAATTATTGCAATAAATAAAAATCAAAACAATACACTTTTTGATAAAAGTTTAAAAGGAGTAGAGAGTTATCTGGATGAAGTTTTTATATTTGAGTATGAAGATGAATATTTAACTACGGACCACTATAGAGAAGCATTGTGTGAATATGTAGAAAATGAAAATCCGAAAATATTACTTCTTGGTGCAACTCCACTTGGTAGAAGTTTTGGACCAAGAGTTGCAGCTCATTTTAAAACTGGAATCACTGCAGATTGTACAGAAATTAAATACGATGAAAAATATGGTTTGATTCAAATAAGACCAGCTTATGGGGAGGAGATACTTGCAGAAATTGTAACTCCAAAAACATTTCCACAAATGTCTACAATAAGACCAGGGGTTATGGATCCACCTAGTCTAAAAGGAAATAAAAAAGCAGAAGTAACTATGTGCAAAAGAGAGCTTTTAGAGAAAAAATTAACTATTTTAAATAGACATGAAATTAAGCAAGATACAAAGCTTGATGAAGCAAAAATTGTAGTTATAGCAGGAAATGCAATAAAAGAAATAGAAGAGCTAGATATGATAAAAAAGCTAGCAAAAGTTTTAGGTGGAGAATATGCAGTGACAAGACCTTTAGTAGAAGGAGGTCTTGCACCTTATTCTAGGCAGGTAGGTGTTAGTGGAACTATTTTATCAGCATCTGTAGTTTTGCTTCTTGGAGTTTCTGGTAGTAATCAAACTCTGTCAGGAATTAGAAAAGCAAAAAAGATAATTTCTGTTAATAATGATCCTGAAGCGGCAATTTTTAAAAAAGTAGATATTGGAATAGTGGACGACTGGATGAATATTGCGAAAATTATTTTAGAAAAAAAAGGGGAGATTTAAATGAATAATATAAAAATTGAAGATTTAACTTGGGAAGGTAACAGTAAGAAAATGTACGATGAAATAGTAAATTCTCTACCACTTATGTTTAAAGCAGCTGTTAAGAAAAAATTTGAAGTATGGGTTAATCAAAAAAATGAAACTCATATTACAGAATGGAACATAAAACATACTATAGAAAAATATGCACCAAAACAATATCAAGACAAACTAATGCCAGTTTACGAAAAATATAAAACGGTAGACTAAACTATATTAAGTTTTGATAAAGGGGAGGGGAGCCATTTGGGCAAAGAAACCTATGTTATGGCTATCGATATTGGAACTCAAAGTGTTAGGGCATTAGTATTTAACTGCATAGGCGATGAGATTGCTAACGAGAGAATACTTAACAAACCTTATTATTCTTTGGAACCAGGTTGGGCGGAAGTACCTGCAGATGATTTTTGGCAAAATGTGTGCACTGTAACTAATAGAATTTCAAAAAAACTAGGAAAAGATATTAGTAAGATTAAAGCGTGTAGTATTACTACTAATAGAGATAATATTATTCC
>JAAZDF010000084.1 GCA_012512905.1 Clostridium sp. | reverse complement strand
CTATCTGAATAATTATAACATAAACAGCATAGTTTTAAACCTTTTATCAAGTTTTTGTTGTTAATTTTTAACCAGGAAACATATATTTTCCTCTATTCCCCTTTTAAATAACAAAGAAAACATTTACATATTTTAAAGTAGTGAAAAATTATATTTATGGTTTATTTGCCAGCTTATTTTAAAAACCTATATATTATTAGAACTTCCCAGATTTCATTTATAATAAATACAAGTAGTATAATTAGTTTTTTTATTTCAGCTAGATCTTTTAGAAATAAGTTTTAAACTAAATCTTGATATATTAGATTTGCACGTAAAAGTTGTGGCCTTATAATTTATAAGTTTCATTTTTTATTTGCCTGTTAATCTAAGAAACAAAAAAGCTATTATTTAGTGCACTTCTTAAGAAAATTTTTTGTCTTTTTTGGCTTAGGCTTACTTTTAAAATACTTAGATGCTTATATAATGTCTTAAATAGTATTATAATGATAATATATTAGATGAAAAATAAGAAAAAACACAAATTAGGTAGGTGGATTTTATGAATAAGGCTGCTAGTCTATTAGTTATCATATCATTGGCTTTATTTTCAGTATCCTGTACAAAAAGCGCTGAAAATATTTTCCAGGAAAATAATAATTTAGGAATTACAGAAGAAGCTGAAGCAAATGATTACTCTATAAATAAAGATGGATCCACAATAAAAAATAGGTACCCAGCACCTAAGGGCTATCTCAGGGTAGATACTCCAGAAAATAGCTTTGCTGAGTTTTTAAGAAATCAAAAGCTAAAGCCTTACGGAGATAAGGCACTCTTTCATAATGGTAAAAAGAAAAATGATAGCGGAATTTATGACAGCGTTTTTGATGTAGATATTGGTGATAGAGACTTACATCAGTGCGCCGATGCTGTTATGCTTCTTAGGGCAGAGTATCTTTATACTAATGAATTATACGATCAAATAAGCTTTAATTTTGTATCAGGCTTTAAAGCTGAATATATAAAATGGATGGAGGGCTATAGGATAAATGTAGACGGAAACAATGTTAATTATTTTAAAAATGCCGCGCCCTCAACTTCTTATGAATCCTTTAGAAAGTATATGGACATGGTTATGGCGTATGCCAGCACCTTATCCTTAGAAAAAGAGCTAACTAGTGTAGAGGATGTAGCAGATATTGAAATTGGAGATGTTTTTATTGTCGGAGGAAGTCCCGGGCACGCAGTAATAGTTGTTGATATGGCAGCAAATAAAGATTCAGACAAAATATTTCTTTTAGCTCAGTCATATATGCCAGCCCAGCAAACTCAGATACTTATTAGCCCTTTAGACGAGGAGATTAGTCCCTGGTATTCATTAAAAAATAAAGACAGACTCATAACCCCAGAGTGGAATTTTGACCTGGATACACTAAAAAGATTTTAACCTGCAAAAATAAAAAACCTATATCAAATTCTCCATAAAATTTAATCGTATTATTAGCCGTCTTAAAAATCTGCTTTAACCTAAATGTAAAGTTAATCCATTAATGTTATAATATTATAAAATATACTAACTTGGAGGAAAATATGAGAGTTGGAATTGGATATGATGTTCATAGACTTGAAAAAGGATATAAACTTATAATAGGTGGGGTAGAAATACCTTATCATAAAGGCTTAAAAGGACACTCTGATGCAGATGTCTTAACTCACTGCATAATGGATGCACTTTTAGGTGCAGCAGGGCTTGGTGATATAGGAACTCACTTTCCTGATACAAATCCTTTATATAAAGGAATTAATAGTCTTGACCTTTTAGATAGGGTCTACGAAATGCTAACTGAACGAAACTATGCAATTATAAACATAGACTCAGTAATAATTTGTGAAAAACCGAAAATGGCGCCTCACATAGCCGAAATGAAAGAAATTCTTTCGAAAAGACTACATATTGACGAGGAAGACATTAATATAAAAGCAACTACTGAAGAAAACCTTGGTTTTACTGGTGAAGGTCTTGGAATAGCATCAAAAGTTGTATGCCTTATAGATAAAAGATATTAAAATAAAGAGGTGAAAAATGAGTTTACTAGATAACATAAACAAAAGAAAATCAGAAAGAGACTTTGATTCTAGCTTTCTAGATGAAAACACTCTAAATAAAATACAAACTATTTTCGATTCTTCACCTCATTTATTTGAAGGTATTAAAACAAAATACCATATTATAGACAGTAATAATTCTTTATACAAAGAAATTAAAGGAATAATTGGATCTAATAAAAAAGTTAGTTCTCCTTATTACGCTATTTTAACTACTGAATATAAACCAGGATACAGACAGTCCCTTGGATATTCATTGGCATACTCTGTGCTGAGTTTAAATAATATAGGTATAGGCAGCTGCATAGTATATCCAAGTTTTAATGAAGAAATCTTTAAAAAGAAACTTAAGCTAAAAGAAAATGAAGTTACAGGTATATTTATAGCTTTTGGAAGGAGTAAGGATCCACTTAATTTTTATCCAAAACCATCTTACTATAAAAGAAGAGATATAGAGGATATTGTCCTTAGCGGAGAAATAAGTCCTATATCAAAACTGGTTTTAGATTCCCTGCGACTTGCCCCATCATCTTTTAATTCTCAGCCCTGGCGAATTTATCTTGAAGAAAATAAAATACATCTTCTAAGGGTTAAACTCGGATTTATAAAAAGCGCTTTATTTGAATCATTAAATAAAATAGATATGGGAATTGCTCTTTTTTATATTCTAGTTACTTTAAAGGAAAAAAATATAGAGTTTTCTCTTATTAAAGAACCTTTTAATAATGAAATTGGTGAATACATGATTACAATAAAATATAAAGAGAGTTAAGTCCACCCTAGCAGAAAAATTTTATAAGGAGAGTAAAATGAAAAAAGATAATATTTCACTTTTTATATCTGGAGTTCTTGGAGCCTCTTTAATATATTTACTTATAAAAGACAAAAATAAAAATGATAAAAGTATTTTTCAACTAGAAGACAAGATAAATATCAATATAAAAGCTAAAGATACATATACTAGTAGAGAGAATATTTTACTTGAAAAATACGTAAAATTAAATATAAAGGATTTATATTTTAGCTGCTCTGAGGAAACTGGAGAAAACAAAGTAAATCTTGATATTGAGGTAAGTAACACCTCTGGTAAAGACTTTTATCTAGACAAATCTTATTTTGTGAAAAATAATTCTAGCCTAGAAGAATACTATCCTTTAGCTAAAGATGAGCTAGTTTTGATAAAAAATGGCGCTACTTTAAAAGACACCTTGACATTTAATTTTAATAGCTTTGTTTTTAATAAGGATAATAAGCTAACTGTTCTTTATATAAAAGATCCCCTTGAAATTATTGAAATGAAGCTTCTTGCATAATGAGCTTATTTAAGTTTAGGATACATAAATAGTCTCTTGGAATATAAAAAATAAATACATTATACCTAGGTCACTAAAAGACTCTAATATAAATGTTAAAAAGAAAAAATAAGTAGCCTTCAAAACTTTTTCAGAAGATTTTGAACGCTACTTATTTTTATTTTATTTTACTTTTATTTTTAAAAATTTAGCTATACATATTATAGGTTTATAAATTTAGACTGACTAAAGATCTACCTATCTAGGATCTTAAGATACATTTTCCCGGAGCCTGATTTATAAAACTCAAGATAAGTGTCCTTCGCATCTAAGTCTAAATGCATAATCTGGGAATGAAGGTCTCTATCAAGTAGTAAATGAAGAGAAAACATACTAGTATTCCCTAGCCTTACTAATATTGAAGACACTTTTTTAAAATTAAGTTCTCTGCCTAGCTCTAAAGTTAAGGGCATGGCAAAATTATCTATAGAATAGTCCCTATCTCCATTATCCCTATTTGCAATAGATCTAAGTTTATAACTTCCTTTAACTACATCTCCTATATCAAGCAAAACTATCACCTCTAATGGTATTTTACCATAGAATTATTAATATGCTCTAGCCCAATAAACAAGTTCTTTAGCATCTTCGTCGCAAACAACACATTTATCAGATAATTTTTCTTGCTCAAAAGGAATACATCTTGATGTTAGTCCATATTCATCTTTAATCTTATCTTCGCAGAAAAGCTTACCACACCACATAGCTTTTGTAAAACCGTCTTTTGTTTCAGATATTTCTTTAAGTTCTTTTTCGTTTAAAGCAACATTTGTAGTGTCTACAATTTTATTAAGTGCTTTTTCATAAAGGCTATTGTGGATATCTTCTTGTAGGGATAAAATTGTTTTCTCAAGGTCTTCCATTGGAACAAATAGTTTTTCTCTTGTATCTCTTCTAACTAAAACAACCTGATTGTTTTTTATATCTCTTGGACCAACTTCAAGTCTTATTGGTACACCTTTCATTTCATACTCACTATATTTCCATCCAGGTTTTTTATCACTTGAGTCAACTTTAACCCTTGCATATTTTGAAATTTCTTCTCTAAGCTCCTCAGCTTTTTCAAGAACTCCCTCTTTATGAGATGCAACAGGTATTATCATAACCTGAGTCGGGGCAACTTTTGGTGGAAGTATAAGACCGGAATCATCTCCATGAACCATTATTATAGCTCCAATAATTCTAGTTGAAATTCCCCAGCTTGTTTGGTGAACAAACTTTTGATCCCCATTTCTATCTGAAAACTTTATATCAAAAGCTTCTGCAAAGCCTTGACCAAAATTATGGCTAGTTGCTGATTGAAGAGCTTTTCCATCATGCATTAAAGACTCTACTGTATATGTAGCTTCTGCTCCTGCAAATTTTTCTTTATCTGTTTTTCTTCCTTTAATAACAGGGATTGCAAGGAACTCCTTAAGCATGTCCTCATAGACATCTAGCATTCTTAAAGTCTCTTCCTGAGCAAGCTCTGCTGTTTCATGAATTGTATGACCTTCTTGCCATAAAAATTCAGTTGTCCTTAAGAAAGGTCTTGTAGATTTTTCCCATCTAATTACTGAGCACCACTGGTTGTAAAGTTTTGGTAGGTCGTTATAAGACTGAACAATATTAGAAAAATGCTCACAAAAAAGAACCTCTGAAGTTGGTCTAATGCAAAGCCTTTCATTAAGTTCACTATCCCCTCCATGGGTTACCCAGGCAACTTCCGGAGCAAAGCCATCTACATGGTCTTTTTCCTTTTGAAGAAGACTCTCTGGTATAAGCATAGGCATATATACATTTTCATGACCTGTTTCTTTGAATCTCCTATCAAGGTCCCCCTGTATATTTTCCCAAATAGCATAACCATAAGGCCTTAAAATAATCATCCCTCTAACACTTGAGTATTCAATAAGTTCTGCCTTTTTTACAATATCTGTATACCACCTAGCGAAATCTTCATCCATGGATGTAATATCTTTTACAAGTTTATTATTATTTGACATATCTTTTCCTCCTATAAAAAATAGTATTAACTAAGGGACCAAATCGGCGGTACCACCCTAATTAATACTATCTTGCTGTATTCACTTTAAAGTATAACGCCTTTAAACGCTCATTTAGAGAACTCCAAGGTAGGTTTCAAAAACAATTTACTAGAAGCTCACACCAAAATCTTCTTCTCTTTGAGTAAATAAATTTTTTACTGGCCTTTTCATAGTTTTTTATACTATTATATAATTATATTTTACAAGCCTAATGATATCATATTTAAATTTAAAGCTCAATCTAAAATGTATGTATTTCTAAAAATATTATCTCTATTTTATATAGTTTTTAATTTTTTTGATATCTTCCAGCTTATAGTCCTGTTTTACATACACTCTTTGCTTTTTAGTCATAAAACTTTTAACTTTCGAATTTTTCAGATCAATTTCAATATCTCTTATATCTTCCCACTTCGCTAGTATCAAAATACTAGACCCTAAATGTCTATAATAAATTCCTTTTTCATGAATTCCTTCAGATATAACTGGAGATGTTAAAAATATACTTGCTGAAACTACAAGGATATAATTATCCCATGAATTCCCACCTATATAATATCCTATAATGAAAAATATTAAAGTACCAGCTGCTAAAATAAAGACTTTTAGCTTTGTTACTTTAATATTATATAAGGACTGTTTTCTTATCCTAAGGTTATAAATACTAATTGCAGTAAAAAATATTAAGATTAAGAAATATAGAAATCTTTCTTTTCCCATAAAATTTCACCTTCTAGTGTTAAGCTTCATAATTAATATGTATTTACTATATTTACTCACATTTATTATTTTGTCTATCCTTTAATTCCTAGTTATTTATAAGTTTTTATACTAAAGATTACATTTCTCCTAAAGGATTAACAGCTGTTCCATTTTTTTGTATTTCAAAGTGAAGATGGCTTCCTGTTGATCTTCCGGTGCTACCCATACTTCCTATTTTATTTCCTTGACTAACCACGCTTCCATTACTTACATTAATTCTAGATAAATGGGCATAAAGTGTTTTTATTCCTTTTCCATGGTCTATTATAATAGTATTACCATAGCTTCCCTTTACTCCAGCAAATATAACTCTGCCGTTTCTAGCTGCCTTTACAGCTGTTCCTACTGAATTTGCTATATCAACACCACTATGAAGTATTCTTCTTCTAAGGATAGGATGATTTCTATATCCAAATCGGCTAGTGATTCTACCCGTTGTTGGCATAATAAAAGTTTCACTTTTTCTTTTTTCTTCAAGTCTCTTTTTCTCTTCAGCAATTTTCTCTTCTACTTCTTTTTTTGTAGACTCAAGATTTTCTATAGCCAAATGAGCTTCAGCTAGCTTATTTTCAAGTTCTGTTATAGAATTTTCAATCTCAATTTTTTTATCTTCATTAAGTATGTTTTGTTCATTTTCATATTCAATACTTATTTCATTAAGCAGTTCATAAGATTTTAGTTTTTCTATTAAGGCATTTTTGTCTTCAACCTTCAATTTTTTATTTAAAACTTCTTCAAATGATTTAAAATCTCCTTCTAAAAGATAATTTAAATCATCTTCAGAAACCTCATCATAAGAATTTGTTAAAGCAGCTATAAACCTATCCATAAATACCATTTCTTTACTTTCTAAAAAGTGTATTCTTTCTTTTACATAGTATCTATTTTTTTCAAGTTTTATAATTCTTTCATTAAAACTATCTGCTTTTAATACTGCATCTTCATAATCTATTTTGTTTTGCTCAATACTTTCCTCATATTCTGTTATAAGGGTTTCATTTTCACTAATGCTATTTGTTACTTCATTTATTTTTTCAGTTAAATTTTCCTCTGCATAGGATACTTTAGGTGCTTTAATTAACACAAAAGCTAGTGCTATAAGCAAAGTACTAAGTATAATTTTCTTATTCTTCATAATTTCAACTTCCTTCTCAATTTTATTACACAATTAGTATAATATTAAGAATTTGTGAAGAACTTATGAAGAAACTGGTATTTTTTTAATGTTTTTATAAATATTTTAAAATTAATATGTAATGTGCAAAACTACCCAGCATTATAAATATATGAAATAGCTCATGAAAACCAAAGCTTTTTGAGATATTAGGCTTTTTTAGCATGTATATTAAGCCTCCAATGCTGTATAAAACTCCTCCTAAAACTAGATACATAAAGCCATTACCTGAAAGAGCCCTATAAACATCTTTTATAAAAAATACTACCATCCATCCCATTATTAAATAAAACGAAGTATATAAGGATCTTGGCATATCAATAAAAAATATTTTAAGGACTATCCCTACTATAGTAAGTCCCCAAATAACACTCAATACAATAATTTGTTTTTTAGAATCTAATGCATAAAGCACAATTGGAGTGTATGATCCTGCAATTAGGACATAAATGCTAGAGTGGTCAAGTTTTTTAAGCTTTTCTATATTTTTATCTTTCCCTATATAGCCATGATATGTCCCACTTACAAAATATAGAAGTATTAGACTTAAAGAAAAGATAATAGCTCCAAGAATTGATTGAGTTGAAGATCCAGATCTTACTCTAGATATTATAAGCACTATTCCACCTATTACAGCTAAGGCTCCTCCTATAAGATGAGTTAATGAATTAATTGGTTCTCTTAGTTTTAGTTTCATATTTCCTCCTATCTAGTTTTATAGACTAGATGATACTTTAAACATAGTATACACTTTACAGGGATAAATTCAATCTTTATATTATAATTAAAAATTGAATTCTCATTATCTAGTTCTTATGACTATATTATTAATTTTTGGTTTTCTACTTCTATAATGGTATTATAGAAGTAGAAGAAGATAATTTTATAAAGGAGGTCTAAATATTGACAAGTAAAGAAAAAATTATACTGATTGATGAAAATAAATATCCTAATTTTAACTTATATATAGACCAAGTACTTCAGTTTATGACAATCAACTATCCATCCATTCCAGTAAGTAAATCTTTGATTAAAAATTATGTCAAAGATGGAATACTTTTTCCACCAATTAAAAGGAAATATACAAAAGAGCACCTTATACTTATCGTTCTTGCCAGTGTACTGAGTAAAAGTTTGGAGCCAGATAAACTTAAAAGTTTTTTGTCACCTTTAGCTGAAAAATGTGAAAAAGGATCGCCAAAAGACCTCCATCTAATTTATAACGAGCTTTACCTTATTTCTCGCGATATACTTTCTATTCAGGATAAAATGACTGACCAGGTTACAGCATTAAGTGAAAACAATTTAATAAATGTACTTTCTGTGTCTCTTTTAAAGTCGTTTATCGACACTGATATAAAGTAACAGCTGAATAAGCAAAAAATTCATCAAAGGTTTATATCTAATTAACAGATAGACTTGAAAAAAATTGTATTATTAATTTACAAGCATTATATAAGTATTATATAAAGGAGGTAATTACTATTAGTGCATTTAATATTAAAACAGTACACATTAATGCAAATAATCCTTTAAGTTTAAAGTCTTTCTACGAAT
>JAAZDF010000083.1 GCA_012512905.1 Clostridium sp. | reverse complement strand
GGGCAAGACTAAGCATCAAAGTTTTTAAACCTTTTGAGTCAAAAGCAACAGTTACTTTAACATCATTTGTGATGTCTTCTTTACTTACAATAGTTCCTTCTCCAAAAGCAGAATGCTTTACTTTTGAACCTAGTTCAATTTCCATGTTTTCTAAATTTTTTGGTTTGCTGTCTATAATTTGACCTGCTCTTTCCAAGATTTCATCTAAATTGAAATCTTTTACTCCTTGCTGTCTTTCTCCATATTTTAATGTATGAGGATTAACTTTTCTTCTTGATTTAGTTTTTGATCCTCTTAAGAATACTTTTAAATTATTTGGTATATCCATTAAAAAGTCTGATGGTCGATAGTTTACTGTTCTTCCATAAACCATTCTTGACTCTGCGTATGTCATATATAAAAGGTCTTCAGCCCTTGTTATTCCAACATAAGCAAGTCTTCTTGCTTCTTCAAGATCACTTTTACTATCAAGGTCCCCTGCTGATGGGAATAGTCCATTTTCCATCCCTACTATAAATACTGCAGGAAACTCAAGTCCTTTTGCACTATGTATAGTCATTAAGGTTACAGCATCTTCATCTTCATCGTAGCTATCAATATCTGAAACTAGGGCAATATTCTCTAAGAACTCAAATAAGTTTGGCTCTTCAGCACTTTTTTCATACTCAATTGCAAGATTTACAAATTCGCCAAGGTTTTCTACCCTTGATAAATCTTCTGGACTTTTAGATTCTTCAAGTTCCTTTAAGTATCCAGTTTCTACTAATATATACTCAACAAGCTCAGATACACTAAGCTCTTCTTTCTTTTTCGTAAAATCTTTGATAAGATCAGCGAAACCATTAACAGCGTTTATACCTCTATTTGTTAAAATATCATGTTTTTCTACATCATAAATTATATCAAGCATATTTTCTTCTGCTTCAATAGCCCTGTCTGATAATTTTCCAAGAGTTGCTTCTCCGATACTTCTTTTTGGAACATTGATAATTCTTCTAAGGCTTACTTCTTCTAAAGGATTCGATATAATTCTTAGGTAAGCTACTATATCTTTAATTTCTTTTCTTTCGTAGAATTTAACTCCACCAATTAATCTGTAAGGAATTCCTTCTTTCATAAGTCTTTCTTCAAATCTTCTTGACTGAGCATTTGTCCTATAAAGGATTGCAAATTCTCCGTATTTTCTTCCGTCTCTGTAAATTTTTTCTATTTCAGAAACTACAAACATAGCTTCTGCTACATCTGTTGGTGCTTTATAAACCTTAAGCTTTTCTCCAACATCTCTTGTTGTAATAAGGTTTTTATCTGATCTATTATCATTCATTCTAATTATAGAGTTTGCAGCATTTAAAATACTACCTACACTTCTATAGTTTTTCTCAAGTTTAATTACTCTTGCATCTGGAAAATCTTTTTCAAAGTCTAATATATTTGTTATATCAGCCCCTCTGAACTTATATATACTCTGGTCATCGTCTCCAACAACGCAAATATTTTTATGCTCTATAGTTAAAAGTCTTACTAGTTTATACTGGGCGTGATTTGTATCTTGATACTCATCCACCATAACGTACTTAAATTTCTCTCTATATTTTTCTAAAACATCTTTATGTTTTTCAAAAAGTTCTACTGTTTTCATGATAATATCGTCGAAATCTAAAGCATTATTTTCTTTTAGTTTTTTCTGATATAAAATATAAGCATCTGCTATTCTATTTTTTCTATAATCATGCTCATGTTCTTTCTTATACTCAAATGGTGTTATTAAAGAATTTTTTGCATTCGAAATAACCCCTCTTATTTCCTTTTCACTAAAACTTTTTGGATCTAAGTTACTTTGTTCCATAACTTGTTTCATTAAGGATTTTTGATCATAGGTGTCATAAATAGTAAAGTCACTTTTATATCCTAATTTATCAATATCCATTCTAAGAATTCTTGCACAACTTGAGTGAAATGTTGAAATCCACATACTATGAGCTACATTTCCCACTAATGATACTATTCTTTCTTTCATCTCGTTTGCTGCTTTATTTGTAAATGTTATTGCCAGTAAATCATAAGGGCTAATTCCTTTTTCCTCAATCATATGAGCAATTCTATAGGTTAGAACCCTCGTTTTCCCTGATCCAGCTCCCGCTAAAATCAAAAGTGGTCCTTCAATAGTTGTAGCAGCCTCGTACTGTTCACTGTTTAATAATTTTTCTAATTCCAAGCTCCTCACTCCTTCATACTACCTTCAATTATACCATATCTTAAAAACTTATATTTTAAATTTGAACTTATGTTTAATTTTTTTATATTTTCAGCTTTAGAAA
This sequence comes from Clostridium sp., assembly GCA_012512905.1. Lineage (GTDB taxonomy): Bacteria > Bacillota > Clostridia > Clostridiales > Clostridiaceae > JAAZDF01. The sequence continues at coordinate 9,700 of JAAZDF010000083.1, read as the reverse complement.
ATCTTATTATATTAACCTTATAACTTAAGTTTTTAATAGTCTTTTTCCAATTAATTATATTCCTCATCAAAAAAATTTTATAAACTTAGCTTGATAAAGATGACACATTTCCACTTGTTAATTATATTTCCAAAAGAGAAAAGAATCTCAACATTTTTCGCTGAAATTCTTTTTCTTTTAGTATTTAATTTGTTTTATATACATTACTATTTCATTACATTTTGACCGGCAATTCTACCAAATGCTACTATATCAGTAATTGCATTACCACCTAGTCTATTGGAGCCGTGAATACCACCTGTAACTTCACCTGCTGCAAATAGTTGTGGAATAACATTTCCAGAACTATCTAAAACCTGGGTATTATTATTTATTTCAATACCACCCATTGTATGGTGGAACATTGTTCCGTACTTAACTGCGTAGTATGGTCCCCTATCTAGCTTTTCATCAAACATATTTCGTCCAAATTCGTCGGTTCCTTTGTCTACACTTTCATTAAATTCATCAACTGTTTTCTGTAATGTCTCGTAGTCCATTTCCATATCTGCAGCTAATTCTTCTAGTGTATCTGCTTTAAATGCACCGTCACCTACGTACTCATCTATAGGTACACCCTTATAGGAAATACCATCAAGTAAATCTTCTATTGTATGAGCATCGTAGACTCTATACATATAGTTTCCTTCTTGCTCCTGTATAGCCCGGCATATTTCATCTCGGCGTCCATCTTCTCTTACAAATCTTTCTCCTGATTGGTTTACTTGGATACTATTTTCTATTGATGCAGTTATTGCTGATTTTGTAAAAGTTAGCATCTGAAGCCATTCCATACCTACTAAATTAGCTCCTATTTCTTCAGCCATTACTATTCCATCACCTGTTGAACTAGCAGGATTTGTTGTTGGAACATCAGCTCCAGCTTTTGGCCAGTGCTTGTTATACTTTTCTCTCATTTCTGGATTAGCAGCAAATCCTCCAGTAGCAATTACAACACCTTTGTTTGCTTTTAGTTCAAAAGGCTGTCCATCTTCAGTTGTTCCTTTTACTCCTACAGCAACGCCGTCTGCCATCATTATTTCTTCTGCTTTATACTGCAGTAAAATCTCTCCGTCATTCTCTTCAATTATTTTTTGCTGTGGCAAAATAAATGAAGCACCAGCTGAACCTAAATCTCTTGTTGGAGCATGACTTCGCTGCCAAGTTGCACCTACAGCTGCAGTAACTTTATCCTCAAACTTTGCTCCTAACTCTTTCAGCCAATTAACGCTATCTAACGCAGCATCACCAAAGGCATCAATTAATTCAGGATTTCCTACAAAATCACCATCTACATAAGTTTGTAGTTTATGAAGTTCAGGAGAATCGTATAAATGAGTTGATCCTTCTTCTTCATATTTTTCTATATCTTCTTTTATTTTCACTTGCCATTTTTCCATTAATTCATTTTCCGGCTTTAATTCTGTTAATTCTTTAATTACATTTAGTGAAGATTCTCTCATATCTTCAGCTGTTTGTAGCTCTGGATTAGCAGCATTCATAGCACTTGCTGCAACAATAGTATTTCCTCCAACTGTAGACATTTTATCAATTAAAATAACACTTCCACCTGCGTTAACTACTTCTGCACCAGCAGACATTCCCGCACCACCAGTACCTACTATTATTACATCAGCAGTTTTCTCTATAACTTCTGATGAAACTTCTTCCTTAGCTACTGCTTTTGTTATATCTGATTCACTTGCTCCTGCTGCAAGAAGTGCATTTTTAACAGCTTCTATAATACCATTACTTGATAATGTACATCCGGATACTGTATCTACAGCAACACTTTTATTTTCTATAATTTCTTTTGGTATTTTATCAAATGCAGGAGATGCAATATCTTCTGTTTCTTCATGTTCTTTAAACTCAATTGATAAAATTTCATCTTCTGAAACTTCAACGATTGCAGTAATCTCCCCTGCATATCCTTCGCCTGTTCCCTCGTATGTACCAGAATTAAATATTCCCTCACCATTATCAGATTCTGCTTTGTTTGAAGCACATCCTCCAAAAAGTGAAACAACCATAAATAAACTAATCAATAACGACAATGTTTTTTTCATTTTACCATCCTTTACATGATATATTTATAGCACTCTTAAAAAAAGCTACGCGAGAAGCATAGCATTTAGTTAGGTAATAGTCAAAGAAATAGTTTTTAGTTAAGTTTTTAACGTCTTAATCCTAGCCGTCATTGTTTTTTATAAAAACTCTAAAAGATATATCGGAAATCCAAAATTATACTCTTTCAATGAAAAGATAAATATATAATAATGCATTAAAAAAGCCCAAACATAGTATTTGAGCTTTTAAATTTATATTCTGAAATTGGGGGTATCAGAATATAAAAGGAATTAATATAGCTGGCTACAACTATACTAAAAAAAGGACTTATAAAACTTTTTATTTATATCTTTTTATATATCCTATACTTCAATTATAATATAAACAACATTAACATTAAATTAATACATGTAAAAAGACAAAAGTTTACAAGGTAGATATTCATTAAACCTTTTCATAACTTTTATCATAAATGTAAACATTTTAATTTAACTGTTTTTAAGCATCTTTTAAAAGATTTACCTCTTTCTCCGTAAGTTCTCTAAATTCTCCTTCTTCTAGATTTGGATCTAGTGGCAGGGGACCAAATTTTTCCCTTTCAAGAAATGTTACCTCATTATCAACTGCATGGAACATTCTTTTAACTTGATGAAACTTACCTTCCATTATTGTGACCCTGGCTTCTTTTTTATCTTCTGATACTATTTCAAGTTTTCCTGGAAGACATTTATATCCATCATCAAGAACTATACCCTTTTCAAACTTTTTAATAGCTTTTTCATCAACTTCTTTTTCCAAGTAAGCATAATAAACTTTTGAAATCTCAGATTTAGGTGACAACAGTTTATGATTAAGTTCTCCATCATTTGTTATAAGTAAAAGACCCACTGTATCCTTGTCAAGTCTTCCTACAGGAAAAGGCTCAAAGGCTTTATAATCAAATGGGAGTAAGTCAATAACTGTTTCATGAAGATTATCAAATGTCGCAGAAACTGTGTTTTGTGGTTTGTTCATCATTAAATATATATATTTCCTATAATAAACTTTCTCTCCATTTATAATTATTTCATCCTTATAAGGATCATATTTTTCATTTGGTTTTTTTACTAATTTCTCGTTAACATATACTAAGTCATCTTTTATAAACTGCTTTATCTCTTTTCTAGATCCAAAGCCCATATTCGATAGTATTTTATCTATTCTTTCCAACTTATCTTCACCTCAAAATATATTATAACAGCTTATAGTTAAAAATTATAAAGAGGATTTAAAATATTTTAATTTCAAATCCTCTTTACTTATTTTCAGCTTATTTTATTGTTTTTTCCAACTATTTTTGACTGATTATTCAATTTCAATTCTTTTAGAAGTATCGATTTCTTCTTTTTTCGGAATTGTTAAGTTTAAAATCCCATCATCAAGTCTAGCTTTTATATCTTCACTATCCGCGTCCTCAAGGTAGATATTTCTTTCCATAGAGCATACCCTACGCTCTTTGTGAATATAGTTTTTTTCCTCTTCATCTTTTTCTTCTTCTTGATGAACTCTTATTTTTAATCTTCCCTTATCAAGACTAACATCTAAATCTTCTTTTTTAATTCCTGGAAGCTCTGCAGTTACTTTATAGTTTTCACCTTCATCTTTTATGTCTAGCTTAAATGTATCCATTTGTAGGTTTCTCTCCATAGTTGGAAAACCTGATGAAAAGAAATCATCTAACATATTACTAAAATTACTGTCAGAAAGTAACGCTCTTCTTCTTCTGTTAAATGGTCTTAAATTTGACATTTTACAAAACTCCTTTTTATATTTTTCGAGTTAGCAGTCGAGGTCATCGAGTGCTAATCTCTATATTTATTATAGCATTTCCGAATATTTTTTCAACTATTTATCTCTTGATTTACTAAAATTTAAATAAATTTTACACTTAGTATAACTTGTTTTCATTTAATTTAAATTTTAATATTTTGCCATAAAAAAGCTCCCCTTTATAAGGCATGGTTTTCATTTTCCACTGCTTCTCATAAAGAGGGAGCCTATATCAAGAGCATCAAATCTCTTTACAGTATTCTTTATTTAAAATTAGTTTTAGTCTTTTAATCTTTTCTCAAGCTCTTCTTTTAAGTCTTCAAATCCTGGTTTTCCAAGAAGGGCAAACATATTTTTCTTATAGGCTTCTACACCTGGTTGGTCAAAAGGATTAATTCCCATTAGATGTCCACTTATAGCAGAGGATAATTCAAAGAAATAAACTAAATATCCAAAGCTTTCTTCTGAAATGTCCTTTAATCTTAAAATAATATTTGGTACTCCACCATCTACATGGGCAAGAACAGTTCCTTCAAAGGCATTTGTGTTAACTTCATGCATTGTTTTGCCAGCAAGGAAGTTAAGTCCATCTAGGTTATCTTCATTAGCTTTTATTGTAAATTCAGTTTTTGCTTTATCTGCAAAAATTACTGTTTCAAAAACATTTCTTTTACCTTCTTGTATAAACTGTCCCATAGAATGAAGGTCTGTTGAAAAACTAACTGATGCTGGGAATATACCCTTCTCATCTTTTCCAAGACTTTCTCCATAAAGCTGTTTCCACCACTCTGAGAATAGTGTAAGAGCTGGTTCATAGTTTACAAGTATTTCTGTATCTTTTCCTTTATTGGATAGAACCTCTCTTGCTGCAGCATATTTATAAGCAGCATTATTTTTTACTGAATTACCACTAAGCTCCTTTTTAGCCATTTTTGCACCTTCAAGAATTCTATCTGTATCGATTCCTGCAACAGCTATAGGAAGTAGTCCTACAGGTGTTAAAACTGAAAATCTTCCACCTACGTCATCAGGTACTATAAATGTTTCATAGCCTTCTTCATTTGCAAGGGTCTTAAGAGCTCCTTTTTCCTTATCTGTTGTAGCATAAATTCTTTTAGCAGCTTCCTCTTTTCCATACTTATTTTCGAGGTATTCTTTCATAACTCTAAATGCTACTGCTGGCTCTGTAGTTGTTCCAGATTTAGATATTACATTTATTGAAACATCCTTACCTTCTATTACTTCAAGTAAATGATTTAAATAATCTCCTGAAATGTTCTGCCCTAAAAAGTATACTTCCGGAGTTTTTCTTTTTTCTTTTGGAAGTTCATTATAAAAAGTATGGGTTAACATTTCTATAGCAGCCTTTGATCCAAGGTAAGATCCACCAATACCAATTACGATAAACACATCAGAATCATTTTTTATTTTTTCACTAGCTTTTAAAACTCTGTCATATTCTTCTTTGTCATAATTTTCAGGAAGATCCATCCAACCTAAAAAATCATTTCCTGGTCCTTCTTTTTTATAAAGCATATCGTGGGATGCTTTAACTAAATGATCCATATATTCAATTTCATGTTCCCCTACAAATCCCTCTAATCTTTTAAAATCTACTTTTAACATTTTAACCACCTTTATATATTATTTTAATTTACAAGCTTAACTATCAAAATATATCTTCCTTATAATAAATCTCTGCAGAGCAGCAATTCGAAATTTTATCTCTGCATATCATCAAAGTAGAATCTATTCTCCTTCTTGTAGCTACTTTAGCATCGCACTCTTTACAGTACAATATGTATCCTTTTTTAGCTGTTTCTATTAGTTTTTCTTTAAAATAAGTTTCTGTTGGGATTCCTATCATCTTGCAAGTATCTTTAAATAATTCCCCATGTTTTTGGTCTTTATTAGTTTTTGTGTTTATATAAAAATGTGCGTATTCATGGAGTATTACATTTTCTACTACACTTTCTTTGAAATTTCCATCAAGAAGATTTTTTGAAAACTTAAATGAATGAGCTTTAATTCCATTCTTACTTTGAATAAAATTAAAAGACGCCATTGTCCTTGTCATTCTACTAGAAATAATAATAGGAATATCTTTAGCTGAATGTTTATGCTTTTTACCTGCACCTAATAATACTTTTCTTATATCTTTTTTGTCCCAAACTTTATACATAACAACTCCTGAAAATTATTACCTACTACTAAAAATAAGTTTTATTGCCTTTTCTATTTCTTCCCTACTCATTTCAGATGAATCCACTTTTGATTCATCTCCAGCTACACATTCCATAAGGTTATCAGTAACTATAAGTGTTATCAGTTTATCTATACTAGCCCTTACAGCTGAAAGCTGGGTTACGACATCAGAGCAGCTTCTCTCATTTTCCATCATTTTTATTATACCCCTTAATTGACCCTCAGATCTTTTAAGTCTATTTATATACTTTTTATTATCATCCATTTTTTTCACCTCATAATATTATACAAATGAAACTCTTAATTTATTATATGTTTTCCATTATATAATACCATATAGGGGTATATTTTGTAAGAGGCTACGATCTTTAAGATTTTAATATTATATTTTTAAATTCTTTTTTAAACAAGTCTAATCAGTTCACCTATCTACTTCATATAATACAGCATACTAGCATTTTTCGGTATATATATTATAAACTTTTAGCTTTTTAATTATTTAGTATCCATCTAAGTCTAGTTAAAAGAGTTTTTTCTTCCTCGAAAGAATTTCTAATTTCTACCGCATCTCCTGGAATATCTGTTATTATTCCATCTACATTTAAATTCAAGTATTTTCTAATTAAGTCCTCTTCATTTACCGTCCAAACAAAAAGATCTTTTTCTTTTTCCCTCGCTTCTTTTAGTATTTTATTATTTATAGAAAATTCTTCCATAACTATAAAATCAGCTTCAGTTTTGGGAAGAGATCCTATGTTAAATCCTATTACATAACCTGTTTTTATTTCTGGACTTATTCTTTTCACCTTTAAGATTATTTCTTCATCAAGAGACTGGACTAAGTAGTCCTTATGTACTCCTTCTTCTTTAAGTAAATTTACAAGGTTTTCTACCATGTTAGTAGACTCATTCCCCGTAGGCTTTATTTCTACCAGTAAATTAACTCCAAGTTCTTTTGATACTCTAATAAATTCTTTAAGGGAAGGTATCTTGTCTGTAAATCCTTCTGCTTCTATATCTATATTTTTAATTTCCTCTAGAGTGAGGTCTTTAATAGTTTCATCTCTACCTGCAAGCCTTGATAGGTCACTATCATGAAAGACTACAAACTCATTGTCTTTTGTTTCTTGTATGTCAAGTTCAACATAGTCTGGATTAAACTTTGCTGCAGCTTTTAAAGATCCTATACTATTTTCAACTCCGCCTTTTATATAACCTCTGTGAGCAAGTATTTTTGTTTTAGGTAAATATATAGGCTCTGTTATAACAAAGTAATTATAAATAGATATGGATATAAGAAATATTACTATCAATTTTTTTACAATGGGTTTATTTCCACTAAATATAAATGGTTTTTTATAATTTTTTATAATTTTATCTTTATCTTTTTTTAGGTTCACTTTTAATTTTCCATTTTCTTTTTTAAAGGCAAGAATATAAATAGCTTCTGATATTATAACTTGAAGAAGACCATATCCTATAAATAAAAACCACTGAATTACTGTAAGTAGAAAAGCCGCAAAAAAAGGTGCAAGCTTACTCGAAATTAGCTCTACTAAAATTATTGGAACAAAAAGAACTATTACAAATAATGCCATTACAAGGGTATGCAGTCCTATTATAAATAACAAAGTAAAAAAAGTTTTGATAAGTTTACCCCTGGATTCCTTGAAGCTTCTTTTAACTGCTTCTTTAATTGTAATATCTTTTTCAATAACAAAAAAAGGAACTGCAAAAATAAGTCTTAAGCTAAAATAAAGGATTGCTACTATAAATAAAACATATATTATTATTCCATATTGATTTTTTAAAAGCTCATCTGTTATAAAATTTGGTATCCTAATTCCTTTTATAAGCCCTGCATTAAGTCCAAGAGATGCTAAGGGTAAAATGAGTAGAAAATAGACAAAAAAGTATATAGCCTGAAAAGATAAAAAGTATTTTGCTTTCTTATTTAAATCTTTTATTATTCCTCTAAATGTGTAGTTTTTTTCTGTGTTTTGATAGTGGGCAAGTAAAAAATAATAGCCTATTTCATAGTAAACAAAAAATAAAAATACTAAGATCAAAACTAATAGCATTCCTATTGTCACTGGACTTTTAAAAATCTCTGTAAAATCATTTTCAGTTATGCTGGACAAACCAAGTCTTTTAAGCAGTCTGTGAAAAATAAAAGTTATTATTGGCGCTGTAATTATAAAACTTATAGCTTGAAGTATGAGTATACTTTTTAAATATTCAGCTAAGTTTTTATATACATTGTATACACTAGTTTTTATAAGCTTAATGGAATCCAATAGATAAACCCTCCTTTATTTTTTATAAAGTTAATGCCTAAAGACAGGTATAGACTTTCTCTATAATTCTTTAGGCATATTAAACTTTATATTTTTATTTTAATAGTGTGATTTCATATATGCTTTTACCTGGTATTTGAGGTGGAATAGCATTTACCATTGAAACAACTGCAGGAGTTACAACTTTTAATTTATCCCCTTTTTTTAAATTGTCTATGGTTTTTTCTGTTCCATCTTCATCAACTACATGTACACCTTTTGTTAAAAGTATAAGCTCTTCACAAAAAAGTCCTTGATCAGCTTTTGGATGATCACTTTCAAGCCTTTTTGCAACTATTCTGTGACTTCCCTTTTTAACATCTTCTTTTACTGTTCCATAATATGTTATTCTTTCTTTCATAAGCTCTTCATCTTTCTCGCCAAGTCCGTGTCCTTTCATTCTAGATCCTGTAGACATAGCAAAAAGTAGAGCTCCTCCTAATAAAATCTCTTTAATCATACATTACCTCCTATATTTACTAATTAATCTAAGTTTAGCATACAAATATATATAAGCTTTAATGATTTTATTAACTAGATGAGAACAGTTAAGCCTTTGATATAAGAGCTTTAATGGAATTATTAACTTTATACTTAGTTTTCATCTATATGTTTTTTTATATCTTCCAGTGAATCTGATATAAAAATCTTTTTTCTTTCTTCTTTGGACATAAACCCTTCTTTTTCCATATGATCTAAAAAATCTCTAAGAAAATCAAAGTAAGAATTAATATTATAAAAAGCGTAAGGTTTACTATGAAGACCTATTTGAGACCAAGTTATCATCTCAAAGATTTCATCCATAGTACCTGCTCCTCCTGGAAGAGCTATAAAAGCATCTGCTAGGTCAAATATTTTCTTTTTTCTCTCATGCATATCCTTAACTACATAGAACTCTTTAACTCCTTTATGATAAAGCTCTCTACCGGAAAGATGCTCTGGCATTACTCCTATAATATCACCATTATATTTTAAAATATTATCCGCAAGTATTCCCATAAGTCCTATCCTTGAACCACCATATATTATAGGATACTTATTTTCCAGTATCCAGTTTGAAAACTCAAGAGTCTTATTTTTATAAATTTCATTATTTCCAGTTCTAGAACCGAAAAATAGAGCTATTCTTTTCATATTTTTACCCCTTATATATATTATCTTGCTTTTGTTAGTAAAATTAATTTAAATTTTCGAGCTATTTATTTTAAAATACAACTTTGATTTTACTCCTAAATATAATT
>JAAZDF010000082.1 GCA_012512905.1 Clostridium sp. | reverse complement strand
TCTTTGTTTTCCTTCGCTTGTATATTTGTGTTTACAGCCTCTGCATCCGCAGCTTTATCCCCGCAGCCAACTATTCCTAGTGCCATAACCAGAATTAATAAACTTACTATGTACTTACTTTTGTTTAATAGATTTTTCAAAATATAACCCCCTGTTTTTTAATTAATACTTCTTGTTCTTATTTATATTATTTAACTAGATTTGTCTACAGTTAGAAACTCCTCCTTATTTAAATGTTATTTTTATAACTAACTTTCAAATGCTAGTATATAGCCTGATGTAGGATGAAGGTCAACATAAATTTAACAATAATATTTTTTTAGCTATGTAATTTTAAAAAACAGCAAGAAATACTATGTTTTATAAGCTTCTTATGAAAACAAAAAATGCTCTAAAACCATTTACGGTATTAAAGCATTTTTTATATTTATTTTTTCTATTTTATTTTAATTTTTCATTTTTAATAAAACTTTTAATTTCATCTACTCTGTTAAGCTTTTCCCATGGAAGATCAAGATCTTCTCTGCCAAAATGTCCATAGGCTGCAACATCTCTATATCTTGGTTTTCTAAGATCTAAAGTATCTATTATAGAAATTAATCTTAAATCAAATAGAGAACTAATAATCTTTGTAATACTCTCAACAGATATTTTCTCAGTTCCAAAAGTATTTACTCCTATAGATACAGGACTTGGAACCCCTATAACATAGGCTAGCTCTAATTCAAGCTTATCTGAAACTCCTGCAGCCACAAGGTTTTTAGCTACCCACCTTGCTGCGTAGGCACCTGATCTGTCTACTTTTGTTGGATCTTTACCAGAAAACGCTCCACCACCGTGCTTTCCAAATCCACCGTATGTATCGACAATTATTTTTCTTCCTGTAAGACCAGAATCACCTTGAGGCCCACCTATTTCAAATCTTCCAGTTGGATTTATATAGTACTTTGTATTTTCATCAACTAAGTTTCGAGGTAAAATTACATCTATAACATGCTTTTTCACATCTTCTTTTAATACTTTTTGAGTTACCTTAGGAGCATGCTGGGTGGATATTACAACAGAATCTATCCTAATTGGTTTCTCACCGTCATATTCTATGGTTACCTGGCTTTTTCCATCAGGTCTTAAGTATTTAAGAGTCTTGTCTTTTCTAACCTCACTTAGCCTCTTAGCTAGCTTCTGAGCTAGGTCTATAGGCAAAGGCATAAAGTTACTTGTTTCATTTGTCGCAAAACCAAACATCATACCTTGGTCTCCAGCTCCAAGCTGATCTTCCTCATCTATAAGATCTACTCCCATAGCGATATCCCTGGACTGCTCATCTATTGCAGTTAATACAGCGCAGGTTTCAGCGTCAAAACCAAATTTTGCCCTAGTGTAACCAATTTCCTTAACAGTTTCCCTAACGATTTTTGGTATATCTACATAACAGCTTGTTGTTATTTCCCCCATTACAAGAACCATTCCAGTTGTTACAGCAGTTTCACACGCAACTCTTGCCATTGGATCTTCTTTTAATATATTATCTAAAATTGCATCTGATATTTGGTCACATACCTTATCTGGATGTCCTTCTGTTACAGACTCAGATGTAAATAATTTTTTCACTTTTTCCTCCTTCTAATAAAAAAAACCTCTTCGATAAGAAGAGGTAGTATATAAATCTTTCTTATCTTGCAATAGTATTGCAGGACTTGGCACCACACATATAGTAGGTTGCCGGGTATCAAAGGGCCTATTCCCTCCACCTCTCTTGATAAGAGTCTATTCAATTTTAATTTAAAAAGACAACAAGTTTTAGCTAGTTGTCTTGTTTGGTGGAGGGGAGTGGATTCGAACCACTGAAACAATCATGTAACAGATTTACAGTCTGCTCCCTTTGGCCACTTGGGTACTCCTCCATGTTAATTATACCAACTTCATTATAATACATTAAAGCTAGTTAATTGTCAATATAAAGGCCTTATTAAATTATGGTGGAGGAGAGTGGATTCGAACCACCCAAACAATCATGTAACAGATTTACAGTCTGCTCCCTTTGGCCTCTTGGGTACTCCTCCCCATTTTGGAGCTGGTGAACGGAATCGAACCATCAACCTGCTGATTACAAATCAGCTGCTCTACCATTGAGCCACACCAGCACATTTAAGCTAACAAAGTCTAGTATACTTAATTTTTAATAATAATTCAAGTCTTTTTTGAAATATTTGTTATTTTCTTTTAAGTATAGATATATTATACATGAACTTATAATTTTTTTAAATAGATAAGCTTAGATTTTAAGCTTATCTATTTAAAATTATTTATTTTGTTCCAAAAAGTCTATCTCCAGCATCTCCAAGACCTGGTACTATATATCCATGCTCATTAAGTTTTTCATCAATTGAAGCTACATATATATCTACATCTGGATGTACTTGTCTTAAATGTTCTATTCCTTCTGGTGCAGCTACTATACATACAAAATTTATTGACGTTGCGCCTCTTTTTTTCAGCATTGTTATAGCATCTACTGCAGAGCCACCAGTTGCAAGCATTGGATCTACAACAATTACTTTTCTTTCTTCTATATCATTAGGAAGCTTACAGAAATATTCAACAGGCTTTAAAGTTTTCTCATCCCTATAAAGTCCAATATGACCTACTTTTGCTGCAGGATTAAGTTTAAGCATTCCATCAACCATCCCAAGCCCTGCTCTTAAGATAGGTACAATAGCTTGTTTTTTACCAGATATAGTTTTACATTTAGCCATAGACACTGGTGTTTGAACATCAATATCTTCAACTGGTAATTCTCTTGTTACTTCATATGCTAGAAGTGTTGAAAGCTCTTCAACTACCTCTCTAAAATCCTTTGACCCTGTCTTCTCATTTCTAATTATAGCTAGTTTATGTAAAACTAGTGGATGATCTACTTCAATTAATCTTCCCATGATTTCCTCCTCATATTCTTAAAAAATCTTTCTTTTAAATGTTATCCCATTTAGCTTTTTTTATCAAGGACTTTATTTCCTTAAATGTTTTTTCATATATTCTGATACTAGCACCAAAAGGATCTCTTATATCCCCTTCTTCACCTGCAAGTTCTTTTAAAGTAAAAATATTTTCAGTTTCAAACTGGTCTTTTAAAATATCTTTTTGTTCTTCTGTCATGGTTATTACAAAATCCGAACTTAGGACATCATTAGCTTCAAGCTGAACTGCCTTTCTAGCAATATCGTATCCATATTCTTTAGTTAGGATAGCACTTGAGTTTTCTGCTATTAAACTCCCAGGACTTACAAAAATTCCTCTAGACTCAGCTTTCATATCTGGATAGATATTATTAAATATCACTTCCGCCATTGGACTTCTGCAAGTATTTCCCGTACAAACAAATAATACCTTCATCATTTACACCTCTATTATATTATAGGATGCAGCTTTTTTTAATCTATTCATTATCGCTGCATATATTCCTTTTTCCTCGTATCCTTCAGCTATTATTATATCTATATTTTTATCATCAAACTTTCTAAGATTTTCAAATAAATTTCTTGCAATGTCGTACTCATCTTTATATTCACCAAGAGATAAAAACACTATATCTTTATTATATTCTAAATCTTTTATAAGATTATTCGAAGCTAAAATTCCAACTTTATTTCTTTCCTTTAAATTTAATGATATAAGTTCACTAATTTTCTTTTCTTTCTCTAGTTTATTTCCTAAAACTAAAACTACTGGAGCTTTTGGAGCATAGTGCTTATACTTCATTCCCGGCGCTTTCGGTTTTTCTCCGTCTAAATATTTCCTAGATTCATCTAAAAAAATAACATCACTGTCAATTTTTTTTATCTCCTCATAGGTTATCTTTCCCGGCCTTAGTATACTGGGTGGAAATCCACTATAGTCAATTATAGTGGATTCAATCCCAACATCTGATTTACCGTAGCCGATAATCATATCCACCTTGCCATCCAGGTCCTCTACGCACCTTTCATAGGTGGTTGGACTAGGCCTACCTGATATATTGGCAGATGGAGCTGCTACTGGTCTTCCTAGCTTTTCAATCATTTTAAGTGCCAGAATATTATCAGGCATTCTTACTCCTATTGTTTTAAGTCCTGCGCTTGTTTTATCAGGAATAATATTTTTTTTATTTAGTATAATAGTTAGGGGTCCTGGCCAAAATTTATCCATTAATACCTTAGCCTTATTTGGAATGTTTTCTACATATTCGCCAATATTTTTATTAGAAACATGTATTATTAAAGGATTATCTTGAGGTCTTCCCTTAGCTTTGAAAATTTTTCCCACTGCCTTTTCATTAAGAGCATCTGCTCCAAGTCCATAAACAGTTTCTGTTGGAAAAGCAACCATTCCTCCATCTTTTAGGACTTTTACAGCATCATCAATAATTTTATTATCAATATCTGCCTTTATATTTATTTTTTTAGTTTTCATATCTTTACTCCAAAAAGAGGCATATTATGCCCCTTTTCCAATTTTTCTATTTCCAAGAGCCTTAAGTTTTTCGGTTTGGTCAAAGTTCGCAAGTGCACTGATCATTTCTTCTATATCTCCATCTAAGAAAGTATCCATCTTATGAATTGTTGTATTAATTCTGTGGTCTGTTATTCTTCCTTGAGGGAAATTATATGTTCTAATTCTTTCAGACCTGTCTCCAGTACCTACTTGAGATTTTCTCTCATCAGATATTCCTTTTGATCTTTCTTCTTCTGCAAGGTCAAATAATCTGGATTTTAGTATTTTCATAGCCTTGTCTTTATTCTTATGTTGAGACTTCTCGTCCTGACAAGAAACTACTACACCTGTCTCAAGGTGAGTTATTCTAACTGCGGAGTCTGTTGTATTAACAGATTGTCCTCCATTACCTGAAGACCTATATACGTCGACTCTTATATCATTTGGGCTTATATCAATATCAACATCATCAACCTCTGGAAGAACAGCAACTGTTACTGTTGATGTATGAACCCTTCCTGAGTTTTCAGTATCTGGGACTCTTTGTACCCTATGTACTCCAGATTCATATTTAAGTCTTGAATAAGCTCCATCACCTTTAATCATAAATACTACTTCTTTTAGTCCACCTATATCAGTAGAATTCATACTCATAATTTCTACGCCCCAGTTTTGATTCTCTGCATACTTAGAATACATTCTAAATAAACTATGGGCAAAAAGTGCGGCTTCGTCACCACCTGCTCCTGCTCTTACCTCAACAAATACATTTTTGTTATCATTTGGATCTTTAGGAAGTAGTAGCAGCTCTAAGTTTCTCTCTATCTGCTCCATCTCTGGCCTTAGCTTCCTTATATCATCATTAAACATTTCTCTCATTTCCTGATCGTTTTCACTTTCAAGCATTTCAAGATTATCATCTAATTCTTCTTTTACTCTTTTATATTCTCTATATTCTTCTACAATATGCTGTAAATCTGAATGCTCTTTAACAAGCTTTTGCCAATTTTCTGTATCAGCAATAACACTTGGATCACTAATTCTCATAGTAAGCTCTTCATATTGATTTTCAACAAATCCTAATCTTTCTATCATTTTAATCTCTCCTTTTTTTTTATTTATTTCACTTATCAAAAAATAAGGAGGCTACGTCTCAGGCCTATACTTTCCAACTACTACTCTATTTTTCTGAGATAAATCTTGTATTATTTTAATATCTTTATATCCATTTTTTTTCATTATATTCTTAACCTCACTGCCTTGATTGTATCCTATCTCTAATACTAAAGGTCCATTTTCTTTCAAAAAGTATCTACTTTCTCTAATTATATCCCTATAAAAATCAAGTCCGTCTTCACCGCCAAAAAGTGCGGTGGTTGGTTCATAATTTTTAACATCTGGCATTAACTCCACCATATCGTTTTTATCTATATAGGGTGGGTTACTTACTATTATATCAAACTTTTCTTTAATACTCTTAAATAAATCAGAATGTATAAAGTTTTCTATATTATTTGCACCAAGTATTCTTGCATTCTCTTTTGCTACGTCCAGTGCTTTTTCACTTACATCCGATAAAGTTACTTTTGTATCAGCTAAAATTTTAGCAATAGAAATACCAATTGCCCCTGATCCTGTTGCTAAATCCAAAACTTTTTTGTAATTATTTTCTTTAATTAAATCTATAGATTCTAGTACAAGAATTTCTGTATCTGGTCTTGGAATTAAAGTGTTTTCTGTTACCTTAAATTCAAAACCCATAAATTCTTTTTTTCCTATTATATATGCAACTGGCATATGTTTTTTTCGTAAATTAATTTTTTCTATATAAGATAGAAATTCTTCTTCTTTAACTTTTTTATCTTTATTTATAATAATATAAAGCTCATCTTTTTGTAATACATCTTTTAAAAGAACTTTTGCATCTAATTTTGATGTATCTGAATAATTTTTCAGCTCATTTTCTCCGAATTTTATAGCATCAAAAATAGTAATCATCTAAATTATTCCTTCTGATTCCTTTAATGCTCTAATACTTACTTCAAGCATATCATCTTCAGGCTCTTTAGTGGTAAGCCTTTGTAGCATTAGTCCTGGATAAGCTATAGCATCTTTAACTTTGCTATCACCATCACCTAACCATTTTAAAATTTCATAGGTTATTCCTGATATAAGAGGAAGTAGTAAAATTCTTGTAACTACCCTTATAAGAGGATTTCTCCAACCAAGAAATGAAAACACTATTATACTTACAATCATAACTAGAAACATAAAGTTAGTTCCACATCTTTTATGATATCTACTGCATGTTTTTGCATTTTCAACAGTAAGGTCCAGTTCATTTTCATAGCAGGTTATTGCTTTATGCTCAGCCCCATGATACTGAAATACTCTGTATATGTCATCCATTTTACTTATAAGATAAATATAAGCAGTGAAAAGTAATACCCTTATTGATGATTCTATTAAATTAAATCCAACATTAGAAAGTCCCAGGTTTTTAAAAAGACCTGTTACAAGGGTAGGTAGTACAAAAAATAATACCACGCTAAACATTAAACTTATTATTATAGTTGCTATTTCAACTACCTTATCTGTTTTTCCTTTAAATATTTTATTTAGAAATTTACTTGTTTTTGAAGGCTCTTCGTCTTCGTCTGGAAAAGCAGTTGATGCAGAAAAGTTTAAACTATCTATACCTATTGCCATAGAATCAAAAAGAGATACTGCTCCCCTAATAATTGGCAGTCCAAAAAACTTATTTTTCTTTGAGAGAGGCATTCTATCAGAATTCTTAACTATTATTTCTCCCTTTGGATTTCTAACTGCTATAGATATCCCTTTGACCCCTCTCATCATTACCCCTTCAATAACTGCCTGTCCGCCTACATTTGTCTTTTTCATTTATTCACCTTTTTATCATCATATTCTTTTTTAAATTTATAGTAGCATCCACTACAAAGAGATTCGTATGTTATTTCCTCGCCTATTTCTATTTCAACTTGATCCCCTTCAAATACAAACTCTTCATTTATTTTTCTTCCGTTAAAAATAGCTTTCTTACCACAAGCACAAATAGTTTTAAGTTCTTCTATGCTATGGGATACAAGTAAAAGCCTTTCGCTTCCCGGGAATCCTTTTCTTTGAAAATCTGTTCTAAGGCCATAGCAAATTACTGGTACATTTAGTAGAGTTGCTATTTCTAAAAGCTGATCTACTTGCTTTGATTTTAAGAACTGAGCCTCATCTACTAGTATACAGCTTATATCTTCATCTTTTAATGCATCTTCTATTATTTCAAAAATATTTTCATCTGGTCCTATAAGGTAATCTGACTCTCTTATAACTCCAAGCCTTGATACAAGCTTGTTTCCACCTTTTTCATCTATTTTAGGTTTTACAACCTTAACTTTCATTCCTCTTTCTTCATAGTTATATGCAACTTGCATTAAACTAGTTGATTTTCCAGAGTTCATAGCCCCGTATCTAAAATATAGTTTACTCATTATACTCTCCCTGTCCACAAGATTTTATCCTATAGTATTATAGCATTTACAGAAACTATTATCCATTAGCTAGTTTTTAAAAATTTTTATCTTTTCAGTGGTTTTTCTTGATTAATTTTGACTAATAAGTTAAAATAACTCTTGTAAGTTTCTTGACTAGATAAAGCTTAAGTGATAAACTTAAATAGTTAATAAATGAAATTGAGGTGAATTTAAATGAAAAAAGGCATACATCCAGAATACAACCCAGAAGCAGTTGTTAAGTGTGCATGTGGAAACACATTCGTTACTGGTTCAGTAAAAGACGAATTAAAAGTTGAAATATGTTCTAAATGCCATCCATTCTTTACAGGAAAACAAAACATTGTTGATACTGGTGGAAGAGTTGATAGGTTCAAGAGGAAATTTAATCTTCCGTCACATGATGAAGAATAAAATTTTCATTTAAATTAGGATCTTAGTTGATCCTTTTTTTATATATTTAATTTTTAAAATAGATGCTTATTTATTTAAGCATCTATTTTTTTTATTTTAATTCAGTTTTTTTCATAATTTCTATAAATTCTTGATTATTTTCAGTTTGCTCCATAACCTTTATAAGGCTTTCTGTTATTCTCTCAGCATTTCCTACTCTATTCATTTGTTTTCTTAGCATAATAGAAAGATCATATTCTTCTTCAGTTAATAAAAGTTCTTCTTTTCTTGTTCCTGATTTATATATATCTATAGCAGGGAAAATTCTTCTTTCCTGAAGATCTCTATCTAAATGAACTTCCATATTTCCAGTACCTTTAAACTCCTCAAAAATCATATCATCCATCCTTGAACCTGTATCTACAAGAGCAGTTGAAAGAATAGTTAAGCTTCCGCCTTCTTCCATTTTTCTTGCAGCTCCAAAGAATTTTTTCGGCATTATAAGGGCGTGGGGATCAAGTCCTCCTGATAAAGTTCTACCTGATGGCGCTACTGTTAAATTATAAGCCCTTGATAGCCTTGTTAGTGAGTCAAGGAGTATTACAACATCTTGCTCTTGCTCAACCATTCTTTTAGCTCTTTCTAGCACCATTCTAGCAACTTTTGTATGGTGGTCTGGCTCTTCGTCAAAAGTAGAGTATATAACGTCTCCATTAATACTTCTTTTCATATCAGTAACCTCTTCAGGTCTTTCATCAATTAAAAGAACAATAATTTTAATATCAGGATGATTTACGGATATGTTTTGAGCTATCTTTTTTAGTATTGTTGTTTTTCCAGCCTTAGGCGGGGCAACTATAAGTCCTCTTTGCCCCTTACCCATAGGAGCCATAATATCAATTATTCTTGTAGATAAGTCGTTACTTTTCCCATCTTCCAGCTCTAAGTTGATTTTTTCTATAGGATAAATTGGAGTCAAAGAGTCAAATCTTGGTCTCCCTACTGAGTTTTCAGCGTGCTCTCCATTTACCTTATCAATAAAGGTTAGGGCAGCAAATTTTTCTCCTTCTCTTGCAGGTCTTGAAAACCCTGTAACTTCATCACCAGTTCTAAGATCAAACCTTCTTATTTGGCTTGGAGCAATATAAATATCATCAGGGCTTGTAAGATAATTCTCACCTCTTAAAAAACCAAAATTATTATTATCTATAATTTCAAGTACTCCAGTTCTTACTACTTCATTAGCTTCCATTTTACGTCTATTGTCATTTCCGTTATTTTTATTTGAAGGGGAGCTTTTAGAATTTTTAACAGTAATTTTTTCTCCATATTCATTTACTTTAACTTCTTTTTCTTTATCCTCGGCCTTAGCTTTTTCAAGCTCAGCCTTCTTTTTAAGTTCCATTTCTTTTTTTTCTTTTTTTTCTATATCAATTAAAATATCTAAAAGTTCCTGCTTTCTATATTTAGAAATTGATTTAATCTTTTTTGCTTTTCCTATTAATTGTAATTGTTTTAAAGTCATGCTATTTAATCTACTATTCAATTTTTCCTCCTTGAAATCTATAAAATCATATTTTATAGTTTACATTGTTATTTAGTTTTATCGTTTTAAGAATTTTTATCTCTTGAAATATAATAATTTTTAGAAATCTCACTAGAAATGTATAAGAATCGGATATTTTAGAATTATTTACAGAAATTAAAAAAGACGCACTATTTATATTATATATTTTTATTGTTTTTTGAATTATTCGAAGGTAGATATATGATTAATTTGAATTTGTCGATAAGACTCTTCAAGATTTTTTCTCTATTTACATTATAGTATATATTTATTAAATTAAACACAAAAAAAATAATAAAAGCAAACAAAAGTGTTAAACTATAAAAATTAGTTTAACACTTCGAACTTTTGCTATTTATTAAGACATTCCTTTATAAAACTTATGAAAAGTGGATGAGGATTATTAGGTCTACTTTTCAGCTCTGGGTGGTACTGGGTTCCTACAAACCATCTATGGTTTTTGAGTTCAATAGCATCAACCGCTGAGGAAACAGACTCTATTCCTGAAAAAACTAAATCTTTTTGTTCTAGTTTGTCATAATATTTTTTATTAAGTGAATACCTATGTCTAAATCTCTCACTTATTACCTTACTACCATAAGCTTGTTGAAGTTTTGTATTTTCTTTTAAACTGACATCAAAAGATCCAAGCCTCATAGTTCCACCAACTTTATCATTTTCCTCTATATCTTCTGCTATGTCTATTATAGGATACTCTAGATTCTCATTATATTCAGTGGTATTTGCATCTTCAAAACCTAAAACATTTCTTGCATAGTCTATTACTGCAACTTGCATTCCAAGAGATATTCCAAGAAAAGGAACATTATTTTCTCTTGCATATTTAGAAGCTAAAATTTTTCCTTCTATACCTCTTTGTCCAAAACCTCCTGGTACCAAAATACCATCTACATCTGAAAGTTTTTTATCTATATTATATTCATTTAAATCTATTGAATTAACCCATTTTATCTCAACTTCTGAGTTATTATGAAGGCCACCGTGACTTAATGCTTCTACAACTGAAAGATATGCATCGTGAAGCTCTGTATATTTACCAACTATTGCTACACTTGTAGATTTTTCTAAATTTTTTAACCTATGGACCATATCTACCCATTTACTATTATCAATTTCTCTTCTAGGTATATTTAGCTTATCGCAAACATAGCTATCAAGATCCTGAGCGTGAAGCATAAGAGGAACTTCATAAAGAGTCTCTGCATCTAAGTTTTCTATTACAGCTCTTGGCTCTACATTACAAAAAAGTCCAATTTTATTTCTAAGCTCAGATGTTATTTCTCTTTCTGATCTACATACAATGACATCTGGCTGTATTCCAATACTTCTAAGTTCCTTAACTGAGTGCTGAGTAGGTTTTGTTTTAAGTTCTCCTGCCATTCCAAGATAAGGAACCAAGGTTACATGTATAAACAAAACATTTTCTCTACCTACGTCATATTTAATTTGCCTTATAGCTTCTAAAAAAGGAAGACCTTCGATATCTCCTACAGTTCCACCTATTTCTGTAATAACTATATCTACGTCCTGCTCTTTAGACACTTCAAAAACTTTTTCTTTAATTTCATTTGTAACGTGAGGAATTACTTGAACTGTTCCACCTAAATATTCTCCGTTTCTTTCCTTGCTTAAAACTCTTGAATAAATTTTTCCTGTTGTAATATTATTATTTTTTGAAAGGTTTTCGTCAATAAATCTCTCATAATGCCCAAGATCCAAATCAGTTTCGGCTCCATCATTTGTAACAAAAACTTCTCCGTGCTGATAAGGACTCATTGTTCCCGGGTCAACATTTAAATAAGGATCAAATTTTTGTATTGATACCTTATATCCTCTGTTTTTGAGTAATCTACCTAGAGAAGCAGCAGTTATTCCCTTACCTAAAGAAGACACAACACCGCCTGTAACAAATATATATTTAGTAGCTTTCATAATAATTCCTCCAATTTATGTTGACAATAGTTTTTAGTTTGATATAATGAAAAGTACCCTACAAATTTATCGTGGGTAATTATTATTAATTTTAGTACATAGATTATAGTATCATATTTTCTTTGTCTGAACCAGTCTTTTATATAAATTTTTCGAAAAATTTATATATTATCTACTAAAATCTTCATTTCATTTCTATCTGCTACATTTCCAGGCAATATGATATCGTATATAATAATTATTTTAATTTTAAAGTCATCTCTCACTATATAAAGCTTATGAGTATCTACGGTAAGATTTAGACTTCCAAAGTCTAAAGTATACAGAACCTCTTTTTTTTGCCCTTCTTTAAAATAAAGATTAGATTCTATATTTCCTGTTCTGATAATTTCTATAAAGTCCTCTCCAAGAATTAACTTTGTAAAAACACCCTCCATGCCTGTAAGTTTACTTTCAGGATAATTGATAATTATATTATCATTTTTCTCTTTTAATTTCCCTATATAAACAACTTCAATAGGATCTTCATTTCTTTTTTTGTTATATACAGTTATTTTCGCATTCTTCATTGGTGCACCTCAATTATTTTAAAGTGTATAAACTAAAAATGTTTCTTTATACTTTTTTCTAAATTCATTCTCAGCCATTAAGGCTAATTTTTTTTCATCAAATATTCCGTAAACTGTAGGACCACTCCCACTCATTAAAGCAGCTTTTGCTCCTAAAGAATAAAGCCTTTCTTTTATCTCTTTTATTTCTTTAAATCCGAAATCCTCTACTATAATTTTTTCCAAGTCATTTTCCATATTTTTGTTCATAGACTCAATATCTTTATTTTTTATTGCCTTTATTAGCTTATCTGTTTTTAAATCTTTGCTAAATCTTCCTTGTACTTTCGAGAAGGTTTCCTTAGTACTTATAGAAAACTCTGGTTTTACAAGAAGGATTAATTGGTTTTTGAATCCAGCTTCTATAGGAGTTAAAATTTCTCCAATTCCCTTTGCCTCATATGTTCCCTGTCTTAAGCAAAAGGGTACATCTGCTCCTAGCTTCAGAGCCAGCTTATCTAGATCTTTCTCTTTTAGCTTTAAATTGTATATTTCATTTATAAGCTTTATAACCCCAGCAGCATTAGTGCTTCCACCGGCAAGCCCTGCCCCTATAGGAATGTTTTTTTCTATATGAATATTTACTCCAGAGCTTAGGTTAAAGCTTCTGAGCATTAGATCAGCGGCTTTATAGGCTATGTTATCAGGTCCTAATGGTATTTCAGGATTATTTGCTGAAATTTTAATCCCTTTTTCTCTTTTACTCACGTAAATAGTATCGTAAAGAGATATTGTCTGCATTATCATATCAAGTTTATGATATCCATTATCCGTTTTCCCAACAACATATAATGATAAGTTTATTTTGGCAAAAGTTTTAATTTCCATATAATCACCTACTAACATATTATTATACACTTATATAAGAAAATATCATAGGTAAATGGATAATCTCCAAATAAAAAAAGACCACTACATCAAAGTAATAGTCATATTTTTATTTAGTTATTTTTAAATTTAATTCTTATAAGATAAAGTAACTATTTCAGTTAGTACATCTGAGTAACTAAAAGTTAGCTTTCCTCTTGCTTCGTTGTCAAGCCTTACTAAAAATATACTTGGATAAACCTGTTCGATGGTGCCTGTACTTACATACATTTTTCTTCTACCCAAATTAGCTTCTAATTTGATGTCCTTACCAACATTTTTTTTAATTTCTTCTTTGATATCCTGAATATTATCAAATTTTTCCATCAAAAACACCTCTCTCCTGTTAAGTATACACGAAAGTGGCGCATAAGTCAAATTATAACAGTTCATAATAACACCTGTATTTTACAATGTCAACAGCTAATTAACTAAACTTACTAATATTTTTAATAGATGGAATTTTATGCATATGATATATTATATAATTTGCTGCTATACCAATAAATATACCTGTTCCTATACCAACAAAGGTAAGTACTGGAAGGTATGTCATAACAGATGCATTTTTAACTAAAAAAGCTGCCACACTTAGTTGGCCTATATTATGAAAAACAGCCCCAGCTCCGCTGACACCAATTATAGATGCCTTGTCTTTAAATAGATTTTTTACAAAAGTCATAGCAAGAAGACTAAGCACTCCACCACTTAAACTAAACAGAAAAGAGGAAAGGCTCCCACCAAACATTGCCGCAAGTAATACTCTCATGATAACTACTAGAAGAGTTGATGCAAATCCTAATATATATAAAGATATTATCGTAAATATATTTGCAAGTCCAAGCTTCGCCCCTGGTATACCTATAGGAAATGGTATAAATCCTTCAACAATATGAAGAACTAATGCCTGAGCTACTATTAAAGAAATAAATACCATTTTTGTTGTTTTATTCATCTTATCTACCCTATCTTGTATTTGTATCGTTTTGATCTTTATCTGGATTATTATTTTTTATCTCAATTACTACTCGGTTTGGAAGACATACTATTATCTCTCCTGCTTTTTCTATAAATTCAGGATACTTACATATCCCATCAGGACAAGTAGTTTCTAACATACCAATTTTTTCGCCTCTAACCTGGACAATATTAGTTCCAAGGTCGCTTTCTACTTTAATATCCCTATCTTCTGTATTTCCAGTTAGTTCTACTCTTTCATATTCTTCATTTTTAACACTTATAATGGCATAGTTGCCTTCAAAGTTATCTTGGTTTTTATATTTAAATATAACAGCCGGAATGAAAGATCCAACTATTAATAAAGCTATTATTATTACGTCTAATTTTTTTATTTTCATATATTGTCCCTTCACCTATAATTTATATTTTTCTCTCAAGTTAACATTATAACAGATTTATTACTATATTATAATACAGTTTCCGAATTAAATAAAACTAGCCCTAATTATTTGGCTAATTTAAATTTTAAGTAGATATTTATCATATATATTAATGGAATTATTTAATTTTTATGTTATAATTTACTAACATTTCATATAAAAAGAATAAAAATATATTACATGCCACTTTTATTTTCAGGAGGAACAGTATGAAAAAAACTATCACTTTCTTTATGTCAGTTATCATAGTGAGTATTTTAATAACTAGCTGCTCAGCTAATACAACTTCTAATAATTTACAAGAAGGTAGTTATAAAGTAACTTATGATGAAGCTGATTCAAGAGATTGGAAAGCATTTTTAACCTTTGATGTTAAAGATGGAAAAATAAAAAATGTAAACTTTGATTATAATGGAGTAGGACCAAACGAGGGTAAGCTGAAAACTGAAGATGAACCTTATAACGAAGCTATGCAAAGCGCAGCTAATACAAATCCGAAAGAGTATTCAAAAATTTTAGCAGATTCTTTCGAAGAGTCTCAGGATGTTACAAAGATAGATGCAGTTAGCGGAGCTACTACATCAACAAATACATTTGAAGAGTTTGCAAAAGAAGGAATAAAAGCCGCTAAAAAAGGAAATACTGAAACAGTTATAGTAAAGCAAGACGAATAAACTACAAACTATCCTAAGGAGATAGTGGCTTTACCCAAAGGCTTACAATAAAAATATATCATATATGATACAAAAATATTATCCCCTAAATCGAAAAATAGATTTTGGGGATAATTTTATTTTTAATTATGATTTTTTAATCAAATTCTGATGTAGGCTCTGGCTCCTTGTACTCAAACTGCCTTTGATAATCTGGGTACTGATCCTTTAAAACATCTTTAAAATATTCTTCAAATACCGCAAGAGCAACAGGTGCAACAAAGTAACCTCTTGTAGCATCATATACAATAACTGAAACTGCAATCTCAGGGTCATCAAGAGGAGCAACTGCTGTATAGCCTCCAAAGGCAGCTCTACCATATTCCTCCATATCTTCTTTAAAGGTTATAGTTCCTGTCTTTCCACCTGTCTCTATAGGAAAATCACTAAAGGCACTAGCTGCAGTTCCTCCTGGCTTATTAACTTCCCTCATTCCGTCTTTTATAATATCGAGATTTTCTTTTTTAATATCAACCTCTTCAAGGATTGTAGGTTCTATTTCCCTTATAGTATTTCCATTAGCATCAAGTATACTATCAACCAAGTTAAGTTTGTATCTAGTTCCACCGTTAACAATTGTAGCCAAAGCATTGTTGACTTCAATTAGACTATTTTGATTATCACCTTGCCCAAGAGATGAAGAAATAACATTTACAGGGCTTAAAATTTGGCTTATCTGATCATAAACAACAAGCTCTGATACTTGAAAAGCATAAAAACTTGCATTCTCTAAGTCCTTTTTCTCTTCTTCACCTAATAAATCTATATAGCTTTGAATATAGGCAGTTAAATCTCTTGATAAGTCTTGAGTTGTAATACCTTTTCTTTTGTCTGCATCTTCTAAGGATATATCATAAGATTCCTTTATCCTATCTTTTATGTCTTCCTTAGCAAGAGCTATTTTTTCATCATCAATATCACTTTTACCAATATCTAAAGGCCTAAACTTATATCCATTTCTAGCTACTCCTTTATTTAAAAAGTCTACTATCTCATACATAGCAAGTTTTTGAGTAAGATCAACTTT
Organism: Clostridium sp.; assembly: GCA_012512905.1. Classification (GTDB taxonomy): domain Bacteria; phylum Bacillota; class Clostridia; order Clostridiales; family Clostridiaceae; genus JAAZDF01. The sequence continues at coordinate 5,252 of JAAZDF010000082.1, read as the reverse complement.
ACTATAGTGATTATATACATTCCCGTAAATATTCTCTGCTATATCAATACCTGTAGTGCTTTGACTTCTTTCTCTTGGATCTTGGCCCATACCAAGCTTCCATGCCCAATTAGCTATAGAGTTAAGTCCTTTTTTCTGATAAAGCTTATAAGCAGCATCTGCAAAGTATACATTAGAAGATATCTTAATCGCTTTTACCATATTTGTATTACCATAGGCTCCGCCACCATCATTTGTAACATTATAGCCTTTTAAATTAGGGCTTGTAAAAACTCCTGTGTCTCTATATAAACTATTCCTAGTCACAACATTTTCTTCTAAAGCTGCAAGGGCAGTAATTAATTTAAATGTAGATCCAGAAGGAGTTATACCTTGAGTTGCATAGTTGAAAAATGGTTTTGGATATATATCATTATTATCATTTACAGTTCCATCATCGTTAAACCTAAATAGTTCTTCTGGAGTCTTACTTAAATTCATTTTTTTAATTAGTTCTTCTGCAAACTTCTCATAATCAGGATTAAAATACTGCTCATATTTCTCATCTGTAAGCCTACCTGGAACCGCAAAATCATTTGGATCAAATTTAGGATAACTTGAAAGAGCGAGTACATCACCTGTTTTAACATTTGATACAACTACAGCCCCTCTTGTCGCATTTGAAGAGTCAGAAAAATATCCTCCTACATTGTGACCTGTATTTACTTCCGATAAATCTTTTATTAGTTCCTCAAGGGCCATGTCACTAGCATGCTGCAGGTTTGAATCTAAAGTAAGTTTTATTGTATCTCCTGGGTAGGTTTCAAGTTTGAAGAGTTCATTTTGAATTCTTCCATTTTTATCAACCCTAACCGTACTTCCACCTTTATTACCTTTAAGCCTATCTTCATAGCTGGATTCTATACCTGAAACTCCGATTAAATCACTTGATATATCATAGCCTTTTTCTTTGTATCTGTCCTGGCTCCCCTCTGGTATTGGATTTAAATAGCCTATTACATGGGAGGCTAGTTCTTTGTAAGGATAAATCCTAATAGGATTTGTTTCCACATCTATTCCCGGTAAAAAACTAAGCTGCTGAAGAAATATAAAGGCTGTTTCTTCACTAATGTTTTGAGCAATTATAACTGATTTAGATCCTTGGTAACTTTCTATTGCTATACTATCTCGTATCATAATATAAGTTTTTAGCTGCTTTTCTGAATAAGACTCTAAAAGCATATCGTAGACTTCTCTACCTTCCAGGCTCCTATATTTCTTTTTCTCTTCTTTGCTAGGTTCTAGATCGCCCTCACCATAAAGCATTTCATACATTTTATAATGCTTAAATAAATAATAATAAGTATCCTCTGGGGAAAACTCTAAAATAAGTTCATCTAGCCTGTCGGTTTCCTGTTCATTTAAATCTGAAATTTTATTTTTACCTGTTTCATCTTTTAATATACTAGTAAAAAGATAGTCATTTATTCCTCTATCCTTTTTCCATCTAAGCTCTCGCCTTTTAACATACTCTATATTTTCATAGTTAAATTCAAACCTAAAAGGATCAAGCTTTAAATTAAATGTATCGTCTATATCCTCTTCTGTTGATTCAAAAAGCCCAATCACCTTATCCAAAGTCTCGTATAAAGAATTACGAGACTCCTTTGTATCTACATAAATAAGATTATAGCTTTGAACAGATCCAGCTAGTACTTTTCCATTTACATCTACTATCTCTCCCCTTGGGGCGTTCATATCAATTTGTTTTATAAATTCAACATTTGCCTTCTCACTAAAAGTGTCACCTTTTATTACTTGAAGTTCAAACATTTTTAAGGCTAAAGTAGTAAAAATTATAAGCATTATAATAACTAGCCATCTATATCTATTAACTTTTTTATCATTTTTTTTAGTTTCCATATTTTCACCTTTTCTGTAAAGTTTCAAAGTAAGCTACGCCTACTATTATTATAAGCTAAATCAAAGTTCTTATATACATCTATAGTAATAATACATGTTATTTCTTAATATTATTTTAAAATTCTTTGTTTTTAGAGATGCATATAAAAAAACTCTTCACCATATACTCATTTCTAGTAAAATACTTTCTCTTTACTGTAGTATAATAAGTAGACTGATAAATATATTAAAGACTATTTTTCAACAAAACTTAATATAATTTACTGATTAAACAAATAAATTTTTAAGATATTAGTACTATTATTAAATATAAGCTTAGGCTGGGAGGCAAAAAAATGAATACGCAAACAATTTTAATTGTTGATGATGAAAAAGAGATAAGAGACTTAATTGAAATATACCTGATGAATGAAGGTTACAATACAATCAAAGCAAGTAATGGAAACGAAGCTCTTGAGCTTGTATCTAAGAATAATATTGATTTAATAATACTTGATGTTATGATGCCAGAAAAAGATGGAGTCCAGGCTTGTATGGAATTAAGAAAAACAAGTAATATTCCTGTAATAATGCTTTCTGCAAAAAGTCAAGATATGGATAAGATTCTTGGTTTAACCTCTGGGGCAGATGATTACCTTACAAAACCTTTTAATCCTTTAGAACTAATTGCTAGGGTAAAATCTCAACTTAGACGTTACTATACTTTTAACGAAGGGGCTAGTGAAAGTCAGGATGTATTATACCTAAGTGATATTGTTATTAATTTAAGTACAAGAGAAGTTTTAAAAGGTGAAGAATCAATTAAACTTACAAAAACTGAATTCGATATGCTGGCTTTTATGACAAGAAATGTCGGAATAGTTCTTTCTGTTGAGAAAATTTATGAAAATGTATGGAAAGAAGAGTTTTTAGAATCTGAAAACACAGTAATGGTCCATATAAGAAAATTAAGAGAAAAAATTGAAGACGATCCTAGAAATCCAATTTATATAAAAACAGTTTGGGGAGTTGGCTACAAAGTTGAAAAATAGATTTTTTAGATTTAAGAAAGATAAAAAAAACAAGAATAAAAATAGAACTATGGGTAAAGTTGATAGCTTTTTTGAAAAAGTAGATAATTTAATAAGAGAAAAAATAGGAAGTAATATTCAATTAGAGCTTATTTTTGCTGTAGCTTTTTGCCTTGTTTTTGCTTTCTTCATCTATCACATATCTATAAATTTAACACGAAAAGAGTATCAACATTCTTATATTTCCTTTGAAGTTGGAATTAATAACATAAAAGACACGGCAGATACAATATCAGAAAGAATGCTTAATGACCTGAGATACAAAAAAGAAGAAGATATAACAGAAGAAATGAGGGAAAATACAATTTATGACTCAGAAAATGATCCAAATGCCAAGCAGTTTGACCTTGAAAAAGCTATGGACAATCTGATTCATGATTTTTCTGATCTTCAGTCTCTTGAAGCTATAGTTACTGACTTAGATGGAGATATTATATATAAGACAGATAATGTTTATGAAACTTCTGTTGATATTTTTGAGCTTATAAAAAACTCCTACGACGTAAGGTATTACCAGGATTACTATGAGGATATAAATAATAACTTTAACAGTTATCAAAATGGATATTCCTACTTTGATAATTCTTCAATAGATTATTCCAAGATAAAAGAACTCACTTTTGTTTATCCTATGAATTTTCTAGATGAAAATATTTTTTTAGTTATAAGAGATTCTCCAATGCCTGAAACAAGAACAGATTTTACTGAAAGCTATAATCAATCTATTTCTCTGTTATTTGCTCTTTTAGCTTTTATTCTTGGTTTTATGTATCTTACTAAAAATAAAATGCTTTATATTCAGGAACTTTCAAATGCAGTTAATGTTATGTCTACAGGTAACCTTAAATACACAGCTCCGATAAAAGGAAATGATGAGCTTACAAATCTTGCTTCAAGTTTAAATTCTATGGCAAATGAAATTAATATTAAAATAGAAGAAGAAAGAAAGCTTGAACAAATGAAAAATGAGCTTATAACTAACGTGAGTCACGATCTTAGAACGCCTTTAACATCGATTATTGGATACCTTGGACTTGCAAAGCAAAAGAATGCATCTGATGAGGAAATTGATTCATATATAAATATCGCATATAACAAATCTGAGACTTTGAAAATACTAATAAACGAGTTATTTGAGTACTCAAAGCTTCAAAGACCAGAAAAAGAAATGGACTTTAAATATATAAATATAAAAGACCTTTTAGACCAGCTTATTGAAGAAATGGTACCTATGGCAAAAGAGCATGGCCTAACAATAAAAAAACACTTTCCAAATGATGACACTTTTATATTTGCAGATGGCAATAAAATAGTAAGAGTTTTTGAAAACCTTATTTCAAATGCTATAAAATACTCTTTTAAGGAAACTCCTATAATTATATCAATACATAATTATAAGGACAAAGTTAAAATTACTGTTGAAAATAGTGTTGATTCTATTGAAGAAAGTGAAATCGAAAAAATGTTCGAGAGATTTTATAGGTTTGAAAAATCTAGATCAAGCCAAACTGGTGGCAGCGGATTAGGACTTGCTATTTCCAAAAATATTGTATCAGCCCACGGTGGGAAAATATATGCTGAAAGTTTAGAAAAAGATTCTATAACAATAGTTGTAGAGCTTAATAAAAATATATAATTTAGAACATTAACTTTTAAATTTATGCATTAGTTATTTAACTGAAGAGTCCTCCTATTTTATAGGGAGGATTTTTTAATTGAAATCTATATTATTAAAGAACAGAACAGCTCTGCTAATACTCTTTTTTTATATTTATACCTAGTAAATAGTCCATACAATCTTAACCTCTTCAGAGATATGGATAAAAATATCTCTGAAAAAAAGAAGAATTCTAAATTTGAGATATTTCATAGTTTCGTGAAGAAAACAAAATATATACAAGCTATATTTTTAATGTAATTTACTTTCCCGATTTTCAAAATTAATTTAAAGGCATCTTAATATTCTGGCTTTAAAAAGTTCTTCTTTAAGTTTCACTGAATTCATAATATAATGAATTCAGAAAGTTTTAAATTACAGGAGGTTTTAATGGATACTATAAATCAAAAAAGATTTAGAAAAATAAACCCAGCTATTTTAATTATATTTTTCTTATTTACATATGCAATAATGTATTTTAGATTTAAAAATGTAGTTATAGGGTATTCTATTATTTATTTATTATTTGCTTTATTAATTTCAGTTTTTTATATATTTGAAGATGCTATATTTACTCAGGAATCTACTGTAAAACATGAGAAAATATTGATGCAAAAGTCACT
>JAAZDF010000081.1 GCA_012512905.1 Clostridium sp. | reverse complement strand
GCTTCATAGTTTTTACACTAGCTTTATCTTTTTTCTAAAAGATAGAAAACACTCAAATTGAATTGATTGATTTGTTTATTACTTTGGTTTGCCTATATTCTGTTTAATTTTCAAAAAGCTTGCCGCAATCAAGCGACTCATCTAGAATAACACTCATTAGATATTTTGTCAACATCAAAACTGAATTTTCTTCTAGAAAACATTAAATTTCTTTTTCCGTCCTTTTTTTAGGGACTATCTATATACTATACACTATAAAATCATAAAGTAAAGACATTTTCAAAGAAAAGAAAAATACCTTTTTATAAGTTTTTTACAAAAAGGTATTTCATATATACAATCTACTTTAACTATTAATCTTCATGATCTTTATTACAAAGAGAACCTGTTGATTCTAATGTATTATTTACGTAATCTCTTGCCACATCTTCTATAGATCCTGATGCCCCACAAATTACTTCTATATCATTGTCGCTGAAAATTTTAGCTGCTTTCTCTCCCATTCCACCTGCTATTATAACTTCAACACCTTGTTCGTGAAGATAATTAGGCAAAAATCCTGGTTTATGTCCTGGGTTTAATATAGTTTCCCACCCAGTTATCTTATTATCCTTTACCTCAAAAGCTTCAAAGGCTTCACAGTAACCAAAATGTGCTGATACTTTTTTATTATCTGATGCAATTGCTATTTTCATTGTTTTCCTCCTAAATTAATTGATTTAATAATTTATTATAAATATTATTAATAGCTTCTTTAGATGGACCTTCATTATCTACTAATGTAAGACCATTATTAATTAAACTTACTGCGGATTCATCGTAAGGGATTTTACCTAAAAATAATAAATTTTCTTTTTTACAAAAACTTTCTATTTTTTCAGTATTATCTTTATGCAAATCATACTTATTTATACATACTCCTATTTTAACTGGAAATCCTTTTGATGTTTCGATAATTCTTTTCATATCGCTATATCCAGAAATTGTAGGTTCCGTTACAATTAATACCATATCAACACCACTAATAGATGCAATAACTGGACAGCCTATTCCTGGAGATCCATCTATTATTGCAAGTGATGCGTCTTGAGCATTTTCTATTAACTGTTTTTTTACCTCTGTTACAAGTAAACCTGAATTACCGCTACCCATTATAAGCTCTGCAGTTGAAAATACATGCTCAGCTTTAGATAGACGCAAATTACCTATAACTCTTGGAACCATTTCTATAGCATCTACTGGACAAACAAATTGACATACTCCACACCCTTCACAGGCAAATGGATCTATACTGTATCCGCCCTCACTACTTATAGCATCAAATCTACAACTTTCTTTACATAGATTACAAGATATACATTTATCTTGATAAACTTTTGCCATATCAAGACCATAAAAATCTGTTTTTTTTACTTTTGCATCCTCTCTCATAATTAAATGGAGATTTGGAGCATCTACATCACAATCAGCAAAAGCTTTTGCTTTTGAAAGTTTTATAAGTGAGCTTGCAATTGTTGTCTTGCCTGTACCACCTTTACCACTTATTATTAAAAGCTGCTTCATAGATTTAGCTCCTTTATAATTCTTTCAAGTAAATCACTGAACAGTTTTTTTGCTTCAATATTATGCTCAATAACAAGCTTACCTTCCGCATTTAACTTCCCAAGATTTTTATCAAATGGAATATCTGCAAAAATCTGTATATTATTTTCTATGCAATAAGCCCTTGAACAATTAAAGTCATCAGACGATTTATTTAAAACTACTCCATGAGGTTTCTTGTACATCTTAACTAGTTTATGAACCATTTCTAAATTATAAGCACCAAAAATTGTTGGCTCTGCTACCAATAAACAAAAATCAGCATCTTTTATGGAGTCCATGACTATACACGCGCTCCCTGGTGGAGAGTCTACTATTACTGTAGAATTTTCATCTTTAATTTTATTATAAAGATCATGAATAATTGAAGTTCCTGATTCCTCTCCAGGAATAAGTCTTCCGGTAAATACAGATGTTTCTTTATATAATCTTGATTCTATATGACCAATAACTTTATCTTCTTCGCATATAGCATTTTGCGGACATACAATTTTACAACCGCCGCAGGAATGACATATCTTATCAAACACCATGACCTTATTACTTACATAAGAAAGAGCATTAAATCTACAAAATTCAACACAATCCTTACAGCCATTACATAATTCATCTTTTACTTTTGGGATAGGTAGTGCAACCTCATCCTCCTTCAAGATAGGTCCATTTAAAAATAAATGTCCATTGGGCTCCTCAATATCACAGTCTAAATAAACACTTTTCCCTGCAACTCTAGCAAGATTTGTTGCAACAAAAGTTTTACCCGTACCTCCCTTACCACTTAATACTGCAATTTTCATTAATGACCGTGGTGGCCTTTATGAATATCGCTAAGTTTATCTAACTTGCTCTTTTTAAGCGAAATCATATTATTTATAAGTGTATCTTCTATTGATTTATAAAGTTTAACATTTGCAGCCTTTAATACTTCAAATGCATTTTCTCCAAGCTGAGGAGTAATAAGAACATCAATCTCTTGTTCCAAAATTCCAGTTGCAGCCTTTACTCCAGCTCCACCTTGTGCTTTTTCTCCCTGATTAGAAACAAAATATCCTTCTTTAGTCTCATCATTATATACGTAATAAAATGGTGCTCTGCCAAAAGATCCACTAATTAAACTATCTTTATCTTCTATATCTGCTGGTATAGCTATAAGCATTTTTACCCTCCTGTTTTATTCTGTTATTAGGTAAAGCTTTAAAATAATACTATATTAAATCATATAATATATTTTAATTCCTAACTTTAATTATACAGCATCAAATCCTTCTGTCCATTATAATTGTTAAAATTTATACTTATCATATAAAATAATTTATTTTTATTTCTCTTACTGTAATATAGTAGCTAAGATAAATATTATTAAATTATCATTATAATTTTAAACAAGATATATACATACTGCATACAAAAAAATAACAAACAGGAAATTTTATCGTTTCTTACCATTTATTGGGGGTTAAACTTGTTATGATTTAATTATTAGGTTATGATATTCATATAAATATCATAATAAAATTTCTTAATTGTATTGTTTTATTACAGTGGCAATTAAGACATAGGAGGATGTCAAGATTGAATAATGTTAGAGAAATTTCCAAAGATTTTTATTGGGTTGGTGGAAATGATAGAAGACTAGAAATGTTTGAAAATTTATTTCCCCTTACTAATGGTGTTTCATATAATTCCTACTTAATTAAAGATGAAAAAACTGCGTTAATAGACAGCGTAGATGATGCTATAACAGATATATACTTGGAAAATATTAGGTATGTATTGGATGGTAGAGATTTAGACTATTTAGTTATTAATCACATGGAACCAGATCACTGCGGTAGTATAGAAAATATACTTCGAATATATCCGGATGTTAAATTAGTTGGAAATGCTAAAACCTTTCAGTTTTTCAACCAATTTTATTCAAAGGATATAGAGGATAATAAATATCCAGTTAAAGAAGGAGATGTACTAGAGCTTGGGAAACATAGTTTAGAATTTATATTTGCTCCTATGGTGCATTGGCCTGAGGTAATGATGAACTATGAAAAAACTACTGGAACTCTTTTTTCAGCTGATGCTTTTGGAACATTTGGAGTAGTTACAGGTAATATATTTGATGATGAGACTGATTACAAAAATCTGTATTTTGATGAAGCTAGAAGATACTATGCTAATATAGTAGGAAAATTTGGTGCTCAAGTTCAGGGAGTCTTCAGAAAGTTAGAAGGATACGATATAAATCAAATATGTTCACTTCATGGACCAATTTTAAGAGGAAACATAGAAGAAATTTTAGCTGCTTATGATAAATGGAGCAAGTACGAACCAGAAAAAGAGGGAGTTGTAATGTTTTATGGCTCAATGTATGGTAATACTGAAAATACCGTACATGCTTTAGCTAATAAATTAGCTGAAAAAGGGATAAAAGATATTAGAAGCTATGATGTGTCAAAAACCCATCCTTCTTATATTATATCTGATATCTGGAAGTATAGTCATTTAGTAGCAGCAGCGCCAACTTATAATATGGGCCTTTATTATCCAATGGATAACCTTTTAAATGAAATAAAAGCTCTGGGTGTAAAAGACAGAAAAGTTTCTATAATAGGAAATCATAGCTGGGCAAGCGCAGCTAGTAGACTCATGGAAGAAAAGTTTACTTCTATGAAAAATATGGAAATACTGAGTAATACAGATATAAAAACAAGACTTAAGAATGAAGATGAGACTGAGGCGAAATTGGACGAGATTGCTGAAAAAATAGCTAATTCAATTTTAAACAAATAAATATATCTATTTAAATTATTTTGGCAGATATAACTTAAAGTTATATCTGCCATTTTAATTTTAACCCTTTGCACTCAGTAAATTAACACTTAATCCCAATATAGTTTGCCATTATATTGTATAATAAATTATAAGTAATTTATTCAAAATTAGGAGGAAAACTCATATGAGCATATTTAATGTTTTTACCCTAATAGTTTATTTTATAAATTTTGCAATCTCTATTACAATTATTTTTAAAAATAGGGAAAAACCAGAAAAAACTATTGGGTGGCTTTTAATTTTTATGCTTTTACCTTTTGTCGGATTAATTTTATATTTTTTTATAGGGAGAAATTGGAATTCCCATAATTTGCGGGAAGATATTTCATCAGAGCTATCTGAGTTTATAGATTTAAGCGTTAAAGAATATAAGGGAGAAAATAAAGATCTTGTTACTTTAGTATCTAAAGGTAACAATTCCCCACTATTTTTATACAATGACCTAAAAATATATAAAGATGGAAAGGAAAAGTTCAAAGATTTATTAATAGATATAAAAAATGCAAAGCACCACATACACTTAGAATACTATATTATAAAATCTGATAATATAGGAAGAGAAATTTTTGAGCTCTTAAAAGTTAAAGTTAAGGAAGGTGTAGAGGTTAGAGTTATCATGGATAAAGTCGGTTGTAGAAAATTCGATAAAATTTATCTAGAAGAACTTAAAAATAGCGGCATATTTATAATTATATATATGGCTCAACTTGCAAGTATCAGTAGATTTATTGATACATCTATAAACTATAGAAATCATAGAAAAATGGTAATTATCGATGGAAATATTGGATATATTGGTGGTAATAATATAGGAGATGAATATCTTGGTCAAGGGGAACTTGGATATTGGAGAGATTCTCACTTAAGAGTTAAGGGAGATTTCGTATTAGGAATGCAAGCCCTGTTTTTTGAAGATTATTTTTCTGTTCATGATATTAATCTGGAACACAGTAAAAGAAAATATTCAGTTCAAGAAGATATCTATAATTTGGAATCTAATTTACAAGCATACTTTCCAATAACTAAAACTGAAAACTATGCTCCAATGCAAATTGTTTATAATGGACCAGCATCCGAGCATTCAACTATAGAGCAGCTTTTCCTAAAGCTTATAACTAGTGCAAAAAAAACAATCCATATTAGTTCCCCTTACTTTATTCCTTCAGCTTCACTTTCTAATGCTTTAATAATTGCAATACAGTCAGGTATTGAAGTTAAAATACTTTTTCCAGAGCAGTATGACCACCCACCAGTTGGCCATGCATCTATGACTTATATTAAAGAACTTTTAGATGTAGGTGCTAAATTTTATTACTATGATAAAAATGCATTTTCTCATAATAAAGCTATAGTTATAGACTCTAAAATGTTCACTTTGGGAACAGCAAATTTTGATGTAAGAAGTTTCTTTTACAACTATGAAGTAAACGCTATAATTTATGATAGAAAAACATCACAGGAGATGATTGATTTATTTGATGAAGATCTCCTTGTTAGTAGAAAGTTGACCCTTACAGAATATAATGAAGGTAGTAAATTCACTCACTTTAAAGAAAGTTTTTTTAGAATATTCTCGCCTTTATTTTAATAGTATAATATAGATTTTTACGATACAATGGTGCTGTTGCAAAACTAGGTAACTAGATTTGCCGAAGCACCTTAATATTTTATCTAAAGTACGAGTGATTGATAAGGTTTTAAAAACACTTTTTATATTTGACATTATTTTATCAATAATATATGCTACATGGTAGTTTGCATCTAGCAAACTTAAATTAATTGGAGGTATTTTATGAAAAAAATCAATGTTTTAATTATGATTGTTGTCGCAACAATGCTCTTTGGTTGCTCCGCACCGGCAGAGTCTGATGAGGCTGCAAATCAGCCTACTGAAGATCAGGCTGCTGAAGATCAGGCTACAGAAGACCAATCTGCAGACCTAGTTGTTAACCAACGCGTAGTGTTTGACGGGGACATCAATATAACAGAAGGAAAAGAACTAGTTGTAGCAGCTGAAAACGTGCTGTGTGCACAGGCAATAGGTGACGTTACAGTGGAAGAAACAGTCGATGGAAAAAAGACGACTACAACCTACACGATTGCACCTTATACACGGTTATGTGGTGCAACTGAGAGTGAAGCCTTTCCTGGACCTGTAGCTGTGTGGGTAGACTTTAATGATTCAACAGGTGAAATCGCACATGTAGAAATAGCAGGCATGGGCAATCCTGTCGTTATGGAAGGTTATGGTGCTGAATTTGCTGACTTACAGGCGAAAAAAGATGATTTTAATAACATGACTGCCGATAATATAATCGCTGATGATGCTTTAACAGGTGTACTAGCCGATGCTGTCAAAGACGCAGCTGACCGCTTTGTAAACAAAGCTGATTTTACGATTCGTCCCTATCAATCGATGATGGTCGACCGCTATGTAGCGAATAATCCTCATTTTGATGAGTTGAAGGCTGACGTTGAGGTAACGACTACTATCGCAGGAGCTTATCCGTCAGATTCTGCCTATGTAGAAACAGAAGATGTTGAAGATAGATGGGAATCTGGTCTTGCCGTAACAGAATTCGGTGATCATGCTGTATCTCATAATGTGGTGAAAGCAGAGGCACCAGGTCTTGTACTTGTATCATACACAGTAGGTGACAATGAAGTACTGAGCGCACTTGATATTTACGATAACTTTACTTTGTATCCAGAAGTACTATCTGGGAGCGACTCCTATGGCCACGTAGTAGCTGGTCCAGCTGATCTAACAGCCGATTCACTTACTTATCGTGTGCTTGGTGATAAAGCCATGAATTTCCCAGGTGGGACATGCGGTTCCACAGTTATTGATATAACCTTTGACCGTGATGCAAACATCATCTCTGACATTCATATTGCAGAGCATAGTGATTCTACTTACTTAGCAAATGAATGGGAATATGGTGGTAACTTTGCGGATGTTGGTGAGTTCATTTATAACATCAATGCTTTTACAAATAAAATGATTGGAATGAGTGCTGATGAGCCGATTACCAGCTACGTGTTATCCTCTGAAGATGATGGTGTCGTAGGTGGCCTAGTTGAAGATGGTGGTGTTGATATGGTAGTTACTGGAGCAACACGTACACCGAATGCTATTATTTCTGGTGTAAATGCAGCCATAACTATGTATAATAATGATATTGATCAATAAACAGAAAAAATAATATGAGATTAATTGAAAGCTGAAGTGCTTGAAACAAATCATAATTACAGAAAGTTCTGAAACACAAGCAGTTCAGAATATAAAATAATCTCTTTTAATTATTACTTTGTGGGGATATTGTATTCTTAGCACAGGGTAGGAGCTGCATAGCCCGGAAGAAGTGATTTTAATATCATATCTTCCGGGCTTTACTTTTTCCAGTTTAAAAATCTATATAAGTTTTGACTAAACACTTTCTGTAGAGGCTTGCTACCCAGTACCATACGCAGTACTAAGTAATATAGCATCAATCTAATATCTTCCCTTATCATAGTAAAAATCTTGTTTTTATGGTAATTTAAGGGATTAAAAAGAAAACTTTTTAAGAATAATCCACCTTTGTTTTAATATGACATTGTGAAAGTTGTTAGCAATAACAAATAAACTATATAGTATTATTTATAAATAAAAAAGGTGTTGATTCATAACTAATTTTTAAGTTATAAATCAACACCTTTTTTTACCACTTATTGTCAGAATATTTTTTATAATAATTAACTTGTCTTAAAAACATATATAGCTTTCTTTTTATACTCTTATCATTTTTATAAAAAAGTGGATTTCCAAATTTCCCTTTTTTTATCAATTGATTAACTTCTTTTTTAATTTTAGGATTTTCAACAAATCTTCTAAGTACTATTTTCGGAACAACAGTAAAAAGAAACTCGTCATCTAAATACGTAATCTCTTTACTTTTATTATAAATTAAATCATCCACGAAATACCTAGCCATGTTGTGACCACATTGAGTTGTATAATAACTTGATCTACCTTGCCTTATATTGACCTCAAATAATTTAAACTTTTGATCCCTATAATCATATTTAATATCAAAATTTCCAAAACCTACATATCCAATAGCTTCCATAAAATGAACAAGTTTTTCCATAAATTCTCTATTATGCCTAACTATGAGTGCTGTATAATTTCCAATAGCAGTTTTCGTATGCTCTTGCAAAACAACTTGTGCAAATGTAACTAGCTGACCCTTACCATGTTTATTTCCATAATATACAGAATCCCACATGTAAGTATCATCACCTGGTATATAGTCTTGAATAATAATATCCGATTTATATCCACTTTTCTTTATAATATCTATAATATTATTTATTTCTTCATGAGAATTTAATCTGTAAATTTTCTGCATATTCTCAAAAGGATTATTATAATATTCTATTCCACTACTAGGTTTTAATATAACTGGAAAATTTATGTCTTCATTAAACTTCTTATCACTTAATGCAGAATAAAAATAGGTTGTTGGTATGTCTATATTATACTCTTTACATAATTTATAAAAATTCTTTTTTGAATACAAAGTCTTAAACAAATCTTCTTTTATATAATTAAACTCATAATATTTTTCTAATTTAGTCCTATTTTTTATTATTAGCTTCACATAAAAATCATTTGTTCCAACAAGAATTAATTTTTTTGCCTTTAATTTTTCTTTTTTTGCCACTTCAATCATAAAATGTACAAATTCATCACTATCTCTTAACTCATCATTTAAATACAATTTTTGTATTATAGTCGTATATTTAGTAAAACTGAAAGAAGTTTTCCCTATTACGATAGGTTTTATTCCATATTCTTCATGAAAAGATGCACACATACTATATGTATTTATATCAGTTCCTAAAATTACAGGCAAAAAATCTTTTATACTTTTATCTTTATCCATAATTTAATCTCCTCGTACAATAAGCTTATTTAAATTCTTTTTTATTATCCTTATTTAGATAATAATTAATTATTTTTATTTAGTGCTTATTTGCTCTTTAAAATTATAACCCTATTATAGCCTATTTCCAAATTAATTTAACTTATAAAAATACTTTATATATAAATACCTTATATTTAAATATTTCAATAAATCAAAAAAGATAGATAAGCAATGCTATCTATCTCAATGTATTGGTGGACCTTCAGGGATTCGAACCCCGGGCCTACCGGTTATGAGCCGGTTGCTCTAACCAACTGAGCTAAAGGTCCTAATTAATTATATAAATACCTTAAGCTAAATTAATAGCTTAAGGTATTGAAAAATCTGGCACCGACCTACTTTCCCACAGGATTGCTCCTGAAGTATCATTGGCACTACTAGGCTTAACCTACGTGTTCG